>CAKSGI010000068.1 GCA_934454005.1 uncultured Eubacteriales bacterium
GGTTATTTGTCAACTATTTATTAGCATATATAATAGCAAAAACTTTCAATTATTCCATTTTCTACTTATCTCACTATTTATGATGTTTTCATTTTAATATTTAGGTAATTATGCCAATAAAAATCCTTTTATTAAACAAAACATGCTTAATAAAAGGATTAAAAATGACTATTTTATTGTTTTCCGTGCTTTATAAGCCCAAAAGCTTTTGACATTTCCATTATAACAATAGGAGCAGCTGCAAGAACAAAGGCAATCAAATATAAATTAACAGATAAATAAACCACTCCAAATGCAATTGATCCCGGAGTAAACACAACCAAAGCAATCAATATTATAGAGATTAGTGCAGACCAGTTTAATTTTTTATTTCCAAAAGGTCCTATCTTAAATAATGATTTATTAGACCTCATATTAAACGAGTGTAATACTTGCGATAGTGATAATACTATAAATGCCATTGTTTGTCCGCCTGCCGATTGAGATGTTGTTTTTACTCCTATAAAATATCCTATTAATGTTAATGTGGCAAACATTATTCCCTGAAGAATAATTCTAATCCCTAACCCATGTGCAAATAGACTTTCATCTTTCTTTTTAGGTTTTTTATCCATCACATCGTCTTCTACATCCTCCATACCAAGAGATATTGCTGGTAGACTATCTGTCACAAGGTTAATCCACAGTAGTTGCATCGATAATAATGGAGTTTCTCTCCAAATTAAAGTTGCTATAAATACTGTTAAAATTTCTCCTATATTAGTCCCTAATAAGAATCCCACTACTTTTCTTATGTTAGAATATATTCCACGTCCCTCTCTTATTGAGTCCACTATCGTTGCGAAGTTGTCGTCAGTTAGGGTCATATCAGCTGCTCCCTTAGCAACATCTGTCCCAGTTATACCCATTGCGCATCCGATATCCGCGGCCTTTAAGGCCGGCGCATCATTAACCCCATCACCTGTCATAGAAACAATATTTCCACATTTTTTCCACGCTTTAACAATACGTATTTTATTTTCCGGCGATACCCTTGCATAAACAGACACATCCTTCACAATCTTATACAGTTCATCGTCAGAAATTTCATCTAGTTGTGCACCTGTCATTGCCTTATCTCCATTATCAAATATCCCCAACTCTTTTGCAATAGCACAGGCCGTTACAATATGATCTCCTGTAATCATAACAGGTTTAATCCCTGCCTTCTTACAAATTTTCACTGCTTCTTTTGCCTCTTTTCTAGGAGGATCTATCATACCTACAAGGCCTACCAAATATAAATCTTTTTCTAACATTTCTGAACTCAATCTTTCAGGGATACTATCTATTTTTTTTATTGCTATCGCCAAGACTCTAAGTGCCCTTGAACTCATATCATTGTTAATTCTTTGAGCCTTTTTCAGGTCTCCATTTTTACATTTAAACTGAATTACATCAAATGCGCCCTTTACAATAACAATATTTTCGCCATTTATATTATTAATCGTAGTCATAAGTTTACGGTCTGAATCAAATGGAATCTCTGCTAGTCGTTCAAATTTTTTATTTAGTTTATCTTTTTCCATTCCATTTTTATGTGCAGCGAAAATAATTGATGTTTCTGTTGGATCCCCTATATACTCCACCTTGTCATTCTCTATAGATATAGAACCATTAGAGCAAAGTGTTCCTAACATTAAAAGATTTTTTACCTGATCAGAATTTTTATTGCTTATTTTCTCTATATTATCCTTTCCATCAATATAAGCTTCAACCAAAGTCATTCGATTTTGTGTAAGGGTTCCCGTTTTATCAGAACAAATTACAGATGCACTACCAAGTGTTTCAACCGCAGGAAGTCTTCTTATAATTGCATTTTTCTTTACCATTCTTTGCACACCTATGGACAAAACAACTGTAACTATAGCAGGCAACCCTTCTGGTATAGCAGATACCGCTAATGAAACAGAAGTCATAAATATCTCCAAAACGGGGATACCATCTATAACGCCAACAATAAATATTATAGCGCAAGCGGCAACTGCTATTATTCCCAAATATTTTCCTAACTGTGATAATTTGTTTTGCAATGGAGTTTGAGTCTGAGTTTCTCTATCAAGCATATCAGCTATTTTTCCCATTTCTGTATTCATCCCTGTATTGGTCACAATAGCAGCTCCCGTCCCATAAGTAACACTACATCCAGAAAATATCATGTTTTCTCTATCACCAATAGGGGCCTTTGACTCCACAACTGCATATGCGTTTTTATCTGTTGGAACTGATTCTCCTGTTAACGCCGATTCTTCACATTTTAAACTCGATGAATGAATCAATCTTGCATCTGCAGGTATATAATCTCCCGCCTCTACTTTTATAATATCTCCAGGAACCAATTCAGCTGAATTTATTAACATTTCTTTATTGTCTCTTATTACCCTTGCATGTGGAGCAGACATATCCTTCAATGCATCCAAAGCTTTTTGAGCTTTACTTTCTTGTGCTACACCTATAATGGCATTTAATATTACTATTAATAATATTAAGACAGGTTCAAAAAATTCTTTAGGATGCCCCTCGTAACACGCAATAGAAAATGATATTGCTGCCGCAATAATCAAGATAATTATCATGACATCCTTAAACTGTGCAATAAATCTTGATATTAATGTAGCTTTTTTCTTTTCTTCAAGCTTATTTAATCCATATTTCTGTAAAAGTTCTTCTGCCATATCGTTACTAAGACCTGTTTTTACATTTGTTGAAAACTCTTTTTCTACATTCTCTATTTTTTTATCATAATATGTCAATTTCACCACTCCTTATTTTTATATTTTATATAAAAATCTAAATATTTTCAACTTAAATATGTTGTATTAATATATTGATTATAATTGTTGCCTCTTTGTATTATATTGTGATATAATTAGTAGAAGTCTCTTTAAAGAATTATTTTCTTTATATTTATATATTATTGCTATTAAGTCTTAAAATTAATCCTATTTTATATACCTGGAGGGAGTATAAACGTGTTAAAAAAAGTAAAAGTTACCGCGGATAGTACTTGCGATATACCTGAAGAAATTTTGAAAAAGTATGATATTACTACCATTCCGCTTTACGTAAATCTAGGGGATAAAAGTTCACGTGACTCAGAAGTAACAGAAAATATGATCTTCGATTATTATAAAAAGAACCACAAACTTGCAACAACATCCGCTATCAATATTATTGACTATAATAGTTTATTTAGTAAATACTTAAATGAAGGTAATGAGATTGTTCATATATCATTAAGTTCAGAAATATCAAGCTGTTATCAAAATGCATGTCTAGCCGCCGATGAACATGATGACGTTTATATTATAGATTCTAAAAATCTTTCTTCCGGGAGTGGTCTTTTAGTTCTTTTGGCAGCCGATTTGGCTAATGAGGGATTGAGTGCAAAAGAAATTTATAATGAGCTTATCAAAGCTAAAAACTTTGTAAATACCAGTTTTGTTATAGATACATTAGAATATCTGCACAAGGGTGGGAGATGTTCAGCGTTAGCCGTTTTAGGTGCAAATATTCTTAATTTAAAACCTTGCATAGAAGTAGAAAATGGTAAAATGGGTGTTGGTAAAAAATATAGAGGTAAAATTGACTCCGTTTTACTTCAATATGTCGATGATAAACTTAAAAACCTAGAAGATATTAAAAATCGCAGAATATTTATAACCTCTGCCGGTGTTGACGATGACACTGTAAACAAAATAAAAGAAAAAATTAAATCTTTAAATAAATTTAATGAAATAATTATATCTACTGCTGGTAGCGCTATCACATGCCACTGCGGACCAGGAACTCTTGGCGTTCTATTTATAAATAACTATTAATATATGTATAATTAATTGATGGCCTTTTATTTTGTAATAAGAGGCCTTAATATTTATTCGTTTTAATATAATATTTTATTTTGAGGTGAGTTTATATGGCAACTATAAAACCGTTCAAAGCGTTAAAATTTGATTCTAATATAGCCGGTAATCTAATGGACCTTATATCTCCTCCCTATGATATAATTAGTGAAACCCAATATCAAGATTACATAAAATTAAATCCATACAACATTATAAGATTAGAACTCCCAAAGGGTAAAGATCCATACAACACTGCAAAATCTCTTTTAAAAAATTGGTTAGATTCTGGAGTTTTAAAAAAAGATTTAGAAAATTCTTTTTACATATATGAAGAAGAATTTCTTGTTAATGGCGAAACAAAAAAAATTAAAGGATTCATAAGTCTTGTAAAACTTGAAGAATTTTCTAAAAAGATTATCTTACCTCACGAAGAAACTCTATCTAAGGCAAAAGAAGACCGACTAAATTTAATGAAATCAACTTCTTGCAACTTTAGTCAAATATACTCTCTATACCTAGATGAGGAAAATAAAACCAGTAATATTATAGATACATTTTCTAAATCAAGTCCAGATATAGAAGTAAAAGATACCGAGGGAATCATCCATAGAATTTGGTCCATAACTAATAAAGAAATTATAAATAAAATAGAAAGTCAATTTAAAAATAGAAAATTATATATAGCTGATGGTCACCATAGATATGAAACCGCTATAAATTATAGAAATTATTGTAGAAAAACTGGAATATCAAAAGAAGGTGATCCCGAAGATTATATTATGATGATGTTAGTAGATATTAATAACAGTGGATTAGTCGTTTTTCCTACTCATAGATTAATAAAGAACATATCGCATTTTGATTATAATGATATAATAAATCAATGTAAAAAATACTTTGAAGTTGAAACCCGACACAATATTTCTAATATTCAAAAAGATCTAACTGAACTTTACAATAAAAATAAAAAATCATTTGCTTTTTACTATGGCAATAAAATGTACACTTTGTTAACGCTAAAACAAAATTTAAATTTAAAGGAAATTTTACCAAATTTTTCGGAATCATTATTAAGCTTGGATGTTACTATTTTGCACAGTTTAATACTAGAAAAACTATTCGGCATTGATAAAGAAAATATGAAAAATCAATGCAACCTTGCATACACAAGGAATTTAGATGAAGCAATATCATCTGTGGATAATGGAGCCTTTCAATGTGCATTTATACTAAACCCAACTAGAGTTGAAGAAATCAAAAACGTTGCACTAGATTCGAAAAAAATGCCGCAAAAATCCACATATTTCTATCCCAAACTTATAACCGGTCTTATTATGAATCAAATTAACCCTAATATCTAAAAAATTAAAACCACTAACAAATAAAAAATGTAATCCCCACAGAGTAACACTTAAAACATCAATGAGTTTCAAGATTACACTATGGGGATTATTCATTGAATCTGATTCTTGTTTAATAGACATACATCATTGTCCTTTAAAACTTCAACAGCCTTATCCTCATTTTCTATTTTTAAAATAATAAATGCTTTATTTTTTTCTCTGCTTATAAATGCATACATATACTCTACTCCTATATCGTTATCGGATAAAATACTCATAACCCGATAAAATTCTCCTGGTTTGTCTTTTATCTCAACTGCTATTACATTCGTAACGGACACAATTATATTCGACTTTTGTAAAACGTTTTTAGCTCTATCAGGATCATCAACAATTATGCGCAAAATTCCAAATCCACTCGTATCCGCAACCGATATTGCTCTAATATCAATACCCGCACTAGATATAATCTTTGCTATCTTCGTAAGTCTGCCTTTCTTGTTTTCTATAAAAATAGAAAGTTGCCTTATTCCCACTATATAACACCACCTAACTATATTTATGATCTTCTATCTATAACTCTTTTAGATTTCCCGTCAACTCTAGGAATTGAACCTGGCTCAACTAATTTTATTTTAGCCGATATATTAAGAGTAGAATGAATTAACTCTGAAATTTTATTTCCTATATTTTCAATACCCTTAATTGTATCAGAAAATAGTAATTCTGGAATTTCTACACAGATTTCTATTTTATCTAAACTATTAACTCTATCTACAATGATTTGATAATTAGGTTCCATTCCCATTGACAAAAGTACCTGCTCAATTTGAGATGGAAACACATTTACTCCCCTTATTATGAGCATATCATCTGTCCTGCCTTTTACTTTCGACATTTTTATAAATGTCCTTCCGCATGAACATTTTTTTCTTATAAGTTTACATATGTCTCTTGTTCTATATCTTATGAGAGGCAATGCCTCTTTTCCTATACAAGTAAATACTAACTCTCCATAATTTCCATCTTCAAGAACCTCTCCTGTTTTAGGATTAATAATTTCTGGATAAAATATGTCTTCATTTATATGCATGCCTAACTGTTCACTACATTCATATGCTACGCCCGGCCCTGCAACCTCTGACAGACCATATATATCATATGCTTTTATTTTCAAAGTTTTTTCTATTTTTTCTCTCATATTTTCAGTCCAAGATTCTCCACCAAAAATACCGGCCCTTAATTTAAGCTTTTCTGGATTTATTCCCATCTTTTTCATAGTTTCTCCTATATAAACAGCATATGACGGAGTACAACAAAGTATATTTATTCCATAGTCTTGCATTATAGTTATTTGACGTTTAGTATTTCCTGTTGAAACAGGCACTACTGTAGCTCCTAATTTTTCTGCACCGTAATGAAGTCCTAATCCACCTGTAAATAAGCCGTATCCATAGGAAATATGTATATAGTCAGACCTAGTTCCTCCAGCTGCTGAAATCGCTCTTGCCACCGCTCTGGACCATACATCAATATCTTTTTTAGTATAACCCACAACAGTTTGTTTACCTGTTGTCCCGGAAGATGCATGTATTCTCACTAATTCGTCTTTACTGACTGCAAACATATTAAATGGATAAGTTGATCTTAAATCATCTTTATATGTAAATGGTAATTTAGATATATCATCTATTGATTTTATATCTTCTGGTTTTAACCCTATTTTATCAAATCTGTCTTTATAAAAAGGTACATTTTCATAACAATTTTTAACTATACCTAACAATTTCTTTGTTTGAATTAATTTCAAAACTTCTGCGGACGCACACTCAATATCATAATCAAAATAGTTATTACACATAACATGCCTCCAAAATTTGTTATATATTTGTTTTCACCTGCATATAATATATAATCTATTGCCAATTATAATATTCACAAAAAATTGCATATATATTTCATATATTTACTATATATTTTTTTTTAATTTAGATGTATAATAACAAATAGTGAAATGTGATAAAAATTTATATCAAATTGGTTTATTATTATAAATAATATGGTCTACAAGGATTTAAATAGTCTTTTTTATACACTATAACTTATAAAATCTAAACCAGTCTACGTATTAAAATAATTAAAAAACGTATGGCATCGGTTAACTCCGGTTGCTATTTTTATTTTATATAATCCGAAAGGAGGTGCCAAACATTATGAACCATTTCTACAAAGACAAAGTTGATGACAAAACAAAACCAGACGAAAAAACAACTACTACATCTGGCGATATTGATGACCTAATCTTTACTGATGAAGATTGGGAGGCAAGTAGTCGATAATATACTATATTTATGAAGTCATACACTACCGATATGATTATTGTATTGGTTATGGACTTATCTATATCCGATTTTATAAAATCTACTTAAAAAATTAGTGCTATTTACAAACAGCGTAAATAGCACTTTTTTATTTATAATTAGGAATAACAAATATAATTTAATGTCTTATATACAATTATACTCGTTAAAATTATGGTACATAATCTTAGTTTATAACATAAAAAAAACTCAGCTTAACAAGTAAGCTGAGGAAAAAAAAATTTTATCTTGCATTTATTTAGACATTATCAAAATTTAATTTACGAGCAAGAGCTGATTTCTTTCTAGAAGCTGTATTTTTATGAATAATCCCTTTTGCAGAGGCCTGATCTATACGTTTAATCGCTTCACGTACAATATCGTTTCTATCTTCACTAGCATTCTCAATAGAAATATTTGCTTTTTTTATAGCTGTTCTAAGATCTGATCTACAAGCTTTATTTCTTGCTGTTTTAGTAGCGATAACTCTAACTCGTTTTTTTGCAGATTTTATATTTGGCATGACCACACCTCCTTTTACTCGCTTACATCTTATTATATAATAACATTAAAACATTTAAAAATCAATACCTATTTACTTAAAAGTTGAAACCATTTTATGTAGGTTTACAATACATATGTTACAGCAAAATAAAAAAAGTGCGGGAACTTCATTTCTGTGTTAAAGTTAATTTA
>CAKSGI010000069.1 GCA_934454005.1 uncultured Eubacteriales bacterium
GAGTATGAGTGTCAGGTCTTTGACCCGGGAGTTATTACTTTTGATGCGTATCAAGAGGATTTTCCAGTTATAAAAGAATAAATTTTAAATATAACAATGAGTATTAAGGCTAAATGTTTAGTTATAATACAGAGAAAAACTTAAAAGCCAGCGTTTTTAAACACTGGCTTTTATTACATAAAGAATATGCCATAATTTAATAATTGAGTTGTTATAGCCGTAGTCGAGAGATTATCCTGATTTAAACATTGAATCTAAATAGGACTACATCACCATCTTGCATAACGTATTCTTTGCCTTCGGATCTTAAGAGTCCTTTTTCTTTTGCATTTAATATTGATCCACAGTTAATTAGATCATTATATGAGATAACCTCGGCTCGGATAAATCCACGTTCAAAGTCTGTATGTATTTTTCCTGCAGCTTGAGGAGCCTTTGTTCCTTTTTTTATAGTCCAAGCTCTAACTTCGGGTTCACCTGCGGTTAAATAAGAAATTAAGCCTAAAAGACTATAGCACTCTTTTATCATTCTATCTAATCCTGATTCGTTTAATCCCATATCAGATAAAAATATAGATTTTTCTTCTTTGCTCATATCTGCTATATCTGCTTCTAACCCAGCGCATATTGGTAGAACAGCTGCGTTTTCTTCACTAGCAACTTCTTTTACAGTTTGAAAATATTTATTTGAGTTTATATTATTTCTAAAGTCTGACTCACTCATATTTGCGGCATATATTATTGGTTTAGTTGTAAGGAGGGATACACTGTTTAAAAGCTTTTTTTCTTCTTCGTTGCATTCTATTGATCTGGCGGATTTACCTGTTTCTAAAATATCTTTAATTTTAGAAAAGAAATCAAAATCTTGTTGATACTTTTTATCTGCTTTAATAAGTTTTTTAGTTTTCTCTAATTTTCTATTAACTATTTCAATATCCGACAATATCAATTCTATATTAATAGTCTCAATATCTCTTTTAGGATTAATGTTTCCTTCTACATGAATAATATCGTCGTTTTCAAAACATCTTACGACATGAACGATAGCATCAACTTCTCTTATGTTAGAGAGAAATTTGTTACCTAATCCTTCTCCTTTAGAAGCTCCCTTTACTAAACCTGCAATGTCTACAAACTCTATAGTTGCGGGTGTGATTTTTTTAGGTTTATATATTTCTGCAAGTTTATCGATTCTTTTATCTGGTACCGCGACTATCCCAACATTAGGTTCTATTGTGCAAAATGGATAGTTTGCAGATTGTGCCCCTGCATTTGTTATGGCGTTAAAGAGTGTGCTTTTCCCAACATTTGGAAGTCCAACTATTCCTAACTTCATTATATATCTCTCCTATAATTATTATATAATCTATATTATAATATTAAATTTTATTTATCGCAAGAAATAGTATTAGTTTTTATGTAGAAATCATGTAAGTTTATAAAATTAATTTTTGTTTAGTTGATTGCTTTATGATTTGTAATTTAATTGAAAATTTGGTATTATATTAAGTTGTATGATGTTTTATTTTTAGTGATAAAGAAGGTGAAAAGTGCTGTTTCTTTTATATTCGGAAATAGTATAAATATGAGAATAAGGAAAAAACCATGGGCGTTACCGGAACTTAAAAAATGTAAATTTTTTATAGATAATCCATATGACTATAGAGGAAAATGGATAGATCTTTTTGAAAAAGAACAGCCGATACACTTAGAATTGGGGACAGGAAAAGGTACATTTATTTCAGAGATTGCAAGCAAAAATCCTCAAATTAATTATATTGCAGTTGATATAAAAAATGATATGTTAGGTTATGCGCGAAGAAAGATAGTAAGGTCTTATTCAGGTATTAATCGCGAGATTAATAACGTTATTCTAGTAGCATGTAATGTGGAAAGAATCGATTTAATGATGTCTGATATGGACAGAATTGATAGAATATATATAAATTTTTGTAATCCGTGGCCAAAGCATAAGCATAAAAAAAGGAGGCTTACATATCCAACTCAGTTAAAGAACTACAGAAAATTTTTAATTGATTTTGGAGAGATATATTTTAAAACAGATGATGATAATTTATTTAATGAGAGTATAAGCTACTTTATGGACAATGGATTTGAAATTGTTTTTAAAACATATGATTTGCACAGTGAAGAAATAAAAGATAATATTATCACTGAACATGAGCAGATGTTTATAAATATGGGTAACACTATAAAATTTCTGATTGCCAAAAAGTGCAAAGTTGAAGGCGAGTGAGTTATATTTGAAAATAAAAAGAATGTTGTTATTGTTAGTTGTAATATGGTCGCTTACAATATCAGGGTGTAGCATGGGTATTGCATCCAAAAATTTAATGAGACCACCTAACCCTACAGGTGAAGAACTTTTAGTTTTGAAAGCTATAGAAAAAAAAGTTGGAAATGATATTGTTTTAAAATATCCGAGAGGTGGAGATTATAGAGCTGCTATAACAATAAAAAATATTTCAAATGATGAAAAGAAGGTAGCAGTTGCCTTTTATTCTACAGAAATGGATTCTAATATAAATGTTATGATTTTATCTCAAGATTGCACTCAATGGATTTGTGAAGAAAGTTTTAGAGGGCAAGGTATTGGTATAGATAAATTATGTTTTAGTGATATAGACAACGATGGCAAAGAGGAAATAGTTATTGGGTGGCATAGCTATAATAATTTAGACAATCATATATCTGTTTATTGTAGCAATAAAGATAAATATGAAGAAATAAAAATAGTAGAACCTTATACGGAATTTATATTGTCTGATTTAGATAGTGACAATATAAATGAAATTATGCTGTTATCTCTTAGTGATAATTCAAATTTTGCAAAAGTACAGTTACTAAAAGTAAACACCAAAGACCTTAAAACGGAGATATCAGGGGTATCGAGTTTAAGCGATAAAATTATCAAATTCAATTCTGTTAAATTTGGAAAAATAACAGAAGACATTTATGGTGTAATGGTTGATTCTGTAAGATCAGATAATGGTTTATCTGTTGAGGTTATATACTGGGACAATAGTAAAAATTTATTATCTGTTTTTTCTAAGAGTAGCTATATTATTAATTATGATCATGATAATAAAGATGAAGAATTTAAGGTTATGTCTATGGATATAAATAATGACGGAATAATTGAAATGCCATTGTTCTATTATGCTGATAAGCCAGGAGTTTTAGATAGAGAATCAGCGCTTAGAGTAGATTGGATGAAACTAAAACAAAAAGAGGATCTAGGGGTAGAGTTTGTTTGTGAAACGACTTTTTTGAAAGATGATTTTATTTTTATAAATCCTGATAATTGGTCTTCAGAGAATGTTTATATAAGTGAGGAAAAATCAACAGGAGATTTGATTTTTAGCGAAATACAGAAAGAATCAGATGACGTTTCTAAATATATAGGTGCAGATATTTTAAAAATACAAGTATTAACAGAATCAGAATTTACAAAATTAAAAAATAGTAAAGAAGAGATTATATTACTTGATAGCTATAAAGATCGATTTTATGTAGCTTCGATACCTCAAAAGGATAATCACTTAGTTTTGAGTGAAGACGAAATAAGGAAAAGATTTATTTTAATAAAAAATGATTAGAATTAGAAAGGTGGATGGATGTATGAAAAAAATTCTTGTATCAGAGGATGAACAAACTATTAGAGAATTTATTGTTATTAACTTAAAAAGAGCAGGATATGATGTTGTTGAAGCTGACTGTGGAGAAGTTGCTCTTAAAAAGTTTGAAGAAGATCCAAATGGTTTTGATATTGCAATATTAGATATAATGATGCCGGGAATAGACGGATTTACAGTTTGCAAGGAGTTTAGAAAAAAAAGCAATACATTAGGAATAATTATGCTTACGGCTAAAACTCAGGAGATGGATAAGGTTAGTGGATTAATGATAGGTGCTGATGATTATATTACAAAACCTTTTAGTCCTTCGGAATTAGTAGCAAGAGTAGATGCACTTTATAGAAGAGTTGCAATAGCAGCGATGAGAGAGGAAAACAATTTTAAAGAAGAAATAAAAACAGGTAATTTTACTTTGAACTTAAAAAATAGGGCGTTATCTAAATCTGGTTTAGTAATTGATTTAACTCAAGTTGAGTTTCAAATGATGGAGTATTTTTTCTCAAATCCAGGAGTAGCGTTGAGCAGAACAGATATTTTAACTCACGTCTGGGGAGAAGCATATTTTGGTGAAGAAAAGATAGTAGATGTTAACATTAGAAGGCTAAGAATGAAAATAGAGGATACGCCGTCTGCACCTAAACATATTGTTACCGTTTGGGGACGAGGATATAAGTGGGAATCTTAAGATTTATATAGTTTATAAAAATGTTTTTCTTTTATAAGGAAGGTTAGCAATGGCAGTAAAAGGTATAACTAAAAGGTGGTTATTGAGCAGTTTTAGTTTAATGTTGGTTGTATTAATTGTGTTAGCAATGTTTGCATCTTTTTTTATTAGAGGCTATTGCTATAATAATATACAGCGTGTAATAAATGAAAGATCAAATAGGTTTGTGGAATCTCTTGATCCAGATGATATTAGCTCTAGTGCTAATTTTGAAGAGAAGGTACGTGAATATGTACAAAATTTTTCAGAAAAAGATTTAATGGAGCTTGTAGCTTTTAATTCTAAAGATGAGATTATAATAAAATCTACAGGTTTTCTACCGTTAGAAAAAGAAGAAATGCCTGATTATAATATTGCTAAATTGTTGTCTAATAGTTATGGAACATGGACAGGTAAGATTAAATCTAATGAAAAGGTTATGGCGGTAACTAAATGTTTATATACAGAGTCAGGAGAATACTTAGGTGCGATAAGATATGTTGTATCATTAGAACCAACAGCAAAACTTATAGTTTTGTCAATTATTATTTTGTCGATTATTGAAATTTTGCTTATGATATTTATTATTATATCAAGCTCTTACTTCATGAAATCAATTGTAGACCCTTTATATGATATGGGAAATACAGCTAAAAAAATAGCACAAGGAGATTTTAATGTAAGAATTGAGGGAAAATATAACGATGAAATAGGTGAACTTTGTGATATAATTAACTATATGGCAAGTGATTTAGGCGAGTCTGAAAAATTAAAAAATGATTTTATATCATCAGTATCACACGAATTACGCACACCCTTAACAGCTATAAAAGGTTGGGCAGAAACTATGCAGATGGGTGAAAGTATAGATGAACAGACTATGAATAAAGGGCTTAAAATAATAGTTAATGAATCTGAACGACTTTCTGGAATAGTAGAAGAACTTTTGGATTTTTCCAAAATGCAAAGTGGTAGAATAGTGTTGATGATGGACAAAATTGATCTTTTAGCAGAAGTTGATGAGGCAGTTTATATGTTTAAAGAACGCGCCCAGAATGAAAAAAAAGAGTTAATTTATGATGCTCCTGCAACTATATCACCTGTTTTAGGCGATAAAAATAGGTTAAGACAAGTATTTATTAATATAATAGATAATGCTATAAAATATTCTCCGGAAGGGAGTCAAATACTTGTAAAAGTTGTTGAGGACGATAATATAAAAGTTAGCATTGCGGATGAGGGGTGTGGAATACCTCTAGAACATTTGCCAAAAGTCAAAGAAAAGTTTTATAAGGCAAATAAAACGCAAAGGGGATCTGGAATAGGTTTAGCTGTTGCAAATGAAATTGTGACGTTACATTCAGGAAATTTGGATATATCAAGTGAAGAGGGGATAGGAACAGTTGTTACTATAACGCTTCCTAAAATAGAAGATAAATTATAACAATATTTAAAATAGGGGAGAGATATAATGAAAAGAGAAAAAACTAAGATAATAACATCAATAGGAGGGCAAGCCCTTATTGAAGGAATACTAATGAGGGGGCCAGAAAAGATTTCCATAGCAGTTCGTAGACCAAATGGAGACATATATAAAGAAGACATAGAAACAACGTTTATGAAGGATAAATGTCCATTGTTTAAACTTCCTATTTTTAGAGGTGTAGCTGCGCTAGTAGATTCAATGAAAATAGGATATAAAGCTTTAATGATTTCAGCTGAAAAATCATCAGAGGAGGATTCTCCAGAAGAACTTTCTAAATTTGAAAAATGGTTAGATGATAAATTTGGGGATAAATTTTTAAAAGTAATTATGACATTGTCTTCTATATTAGGGATAGCTATATCAGTGTTATTGTTTTTGGTATTTCCAACATGGATTTTTAATAATTTGTCTGCAAATTTTGATGTTTTGAAAGACTCAACTATTTATAGATCAGTTTTTGAAGGGATCCTTAGGGTAATAATATTTTTGGTTTACATAGTGTTGTGCTCACAACTTAAAGATATGAAAAGAATTTTTAAGTACCATGGAGCAGAACATAAAACAATTTTTTGCTATGAATGTAATGAGGATCTTATAGTATCTAATGTTAAGAAGCACATTAGATTTCACCCAAGATGTGGTACTAGTTTTATGTTTTTGATGATTATAGTAGGGATTGTAGTTGGATTATTTATACCATTTTCTAATCCATTTTTGAGATCATTTGTAAAAATTCTTTGCATACCGATAATAGTAGGATTGGGTTATGAATTAATTAGAATTTGTGGGAGATATAATAATTTTATTACAAGAATTATATCAGCTCCAGGACTTTGGATGCAAAGAATTACAACAAAGGAACCAGATGATGATATGATAGAGGTTGCTATATCAGCTATGAAATCTGTTATACCGGAAGATGGGCAAGATAGGATAGATATATGACATTAAATCAAATTTATAAAAAAGGAAAATTAATATTAAAAGAGGCGGGGAATCAAAGCCCTGCCTTTGATTGTATGTGTATATTAAATTACTGTTTGAAAATTGATAGGCATTACTTAATTATGAACGGTAGCGAAATAGTATCCAAACAAGATGGATCAAAATTTTTAAATACTGTAAATAAAAGAGCAAATGGAATTCCGCTGCAATACATAATTGGTAAATGGGAATTTATGAATTTAGAATTTAAAGTTGGTGAGGGTGTTTTGATTCCAAGGGAGGATACTCAAACACTTGTGGATGAATGCTTAAATAAAATTTTAAGTAAAAGAAATCCGAGAATTTT
Organism: uncultured Eubacteriales bacterium; assembly: GCA_934454005.1. Next base: position 7,140 of record CAKSGI010000069.1, read on the forward strand.
GGATCTTTGTGCTGGAAGTGGAGCTGTTGGTATAAGTATAGCGACCAAAAGATTAGATTCAAGAGTTACGTGTGTTGAGTATTCAGATAAAGCGCTTGGGTTTTTAATTGAAAATATCAAATCAAATGAAGTTAAAAATGTTGAATGGCTAAAAGGAAATGTTTTTTATGATTTACCGGAGTTGGAAGGGAAAACATTTGATGCTATAGTGTCAAATCCTCCGTATATAAAAACAGATGATATAAAGGATTTGCCTATAGAAGTACAAAACGAACCACAAATGGCTTTAGATGGAGGAAAGGATGGGTTGGATTTTTACAGAGCAATAACTAACAAATGGCTTAAACATTTAAATATAGGAGGATCTTTGTCTGTAGAAATAGGAATGGGGCAAGAATCAGACGTTATGGAGATTTTCGAAAATGCAAAATTATCTGATATAAAATCATTAACTGATATGAACAATATTCAAAGAGTAATCTCAGCAATTAGACAAGAATAATCATATTTTGCTTTCTTAAAATCTTTACTAAAAAGAGAAATTGATATATAATCAAAATAGGAAAAAGAAAAATATTTGGGGGTATTTAAGTTGGCATTAGATAAAAATAAAGCTCTAGAAACAGCTTTAGGACAAATTGAAAAACAGTTTGGTAAAGGTGCTGTAATGCGTTTGGGCCAAAACCAAACAATGAATATAGATGCAATACCAACAGGATCATTGTCTTTAGATATAGCACTTGGTATAGGGGGGTTACCAAGAGGAAGAATAATTGAAGTTTATGGTCCGGAGTCTTCAGGAAAAACAACGCTTGCATTACATTGTATTGCTGAAGGTCAAAAAAAGGGTGGAAATGTTGCATTTATAGATGTTGAACATGCCTTAGATCCTGTATATGCATCGGCATTAGGAGTAGATGTAGATTCTTTGCTGGTTTCACAACCAGATACAGGAGAACAAGCATTAGAAATAACAGAGGCACTTGTTAGATCTTGTGCTATTGATGTTAT
>CAKSGI010000070.1 GCA_934454005.1 uncultured Eubacteriales bacterium
GATCTTAACAATTTTAGGCATCCATAAACAGTTGAATATGCATCACTAAGTGCTCCTCCGACTATTGGAACAAAACTATTAATTGCAAATCTCATTCCTTTAGTTTTAACATTGTCAGTTGCAGACGATACAAATGTTTGTAAAGACAATAACGTAACAAATATTGCCATAGTAAATTCTAAAACCCATTTTACAATTTTATTAAAGATATCACCTAAACCTGATAAATTAACTTTTGATGACACCGAAGAAACCATTGTAATAGCTAAAATCATGTTAAGAATTGGAACTAATATTCTAGAAGCAATTTGCGATATAATATTTCCCGCTGCTATCATCATAAAATTATAGCTCCCAGCTGTTGCAACTTGTCCAGAAGAAATCATTAATCCAGAAATAACTGGTATATAAATAAACATAAAATTTGATGTATCCTTAATAACAGAAGATAAATTATCTATACACTTAACTTCCTGTTCAATTATGCATCCACAAATACATAATGTACTAACAATTCCTAAAACTCTTGAAAGTGGTTTATCCCCAAAAGATGTTTTTAATCCATTAAACAGAGCACATAAAAGTGTAATTGACAAAATAACAGCTATAGATCTAATTGGTTCATATGAAGTTTTTTTTACTATGTCTAGTATTTCATAAAAAACTTCAGAAGATTTAATATTAGATATTTCATCCCAATCAGGCCCCGATATTCCTATATTTTTTAAACTGTTTTTTGTACTTTTCGGAATACTATCCGTTATTTTATCAGCACCACTCATTTTTAATTGATCATTATATATACCTTCAAATTCTTTATCATTATTAGCGCTTACTATCAATGGAAAATCAAATAATAATATCGCTAAAAATAATATAATTAATATTCCTTTTTTCATATCCTACACCTATCTGATAAGATCTATAGCAATATTTGTAATTTTCTCAAATAGTGGAAGAGATATAATTAAAATAGCTATTTTTCCAGCAATCTCAATTTTAGAAGATAATGCTATCTCCCCTGCATCTTTACAAACGTCTGATGCAAACTGTGTTAAAAAGCAAATACCTAACGATTTAAAAAGAACGCTTATGTATTTTAATGATATATTTGTTGAATCCAATAATTTTTGTATATGATCTATAATTCCTTTAACTCTGCAAAATACAATAGCTAAAATGAGTATACCTGCAATTATACTAATAACAACAGAATATTCTGGACTATATTTTTTTATCATTACAGAAATTAAAGCCGCTAAAATACCTATTAAACAAATAGAAATTATCTCCATAATACTACAACCCAAAAACTGATTTTATAGTTTTAAACAACTGATCTATTTGCTTTATAATCATCATTAACACAACTATTAATCCTGCAAGAGTCGTCATCATCGCCTGTTCTTCTCTGCCTGATCTAACCAGCAGTTGATTTAATATAGATACAATTATTCCAATAGCTGCAATTTTAAAAATTAAATCTACTTCCATAAAAATTCCTCCACTTTTAACACATAAGCAAAGCTATTGCTATTCCAGAAAATACTCCTAACATAATATAAATACGTCCTTTTTTTTGTTTATTTTCATTTGCAGAATCTAAAATTTCATTCATCAATTTTATGTTGAGCTCACAATGTGATAATTGCCCTTCTACATCGCTTTCTCCGAGATTTAACCCAAAATCTTTTATAAGATTAATATCCTCTACTAAAAGACCCGTATCTTTATTAATTTTGCTCAATGATTCCTCCCATGCCTTAGAAAACGGCAATCCATTCTCCATATTTTTAATACAACTTTTTATAAATGGTGATATACCCTGCACACACTCTTGTCTTTTCAATATTTCTATAATGGGTATTGCAGAAAATCTCATTTGTGTTTCACAAAATGATATAAATTTTATATATTGATTCAAAAAATCAACTCTCATACTTAATCTACGCGATGCCATACAACCTGCTATTGTCCCTGATAAGATCAACATTATTGAACCTATTAATTTTATCATTTATTTCTTCCTCCTTATATATTTTTTCAACGCTTCCTGGATTACTTTTATCCTTCATCATAACAATATTCTTAAATGCCCCTGTATCCACAAGCCTTTGAGCAGATTTTCTTTTTACAAATTCATTTATGCTTCCTGCATGTATACTCGAAATAACACAAACTCCTGCATTTAATCCCGATTTTAAGGCCAGTACATCCTCTTTATTGCCTATTTCGTCACAAATTATAACCTCCGGTGACAACGATCTTATAGCTTGAATTATTCCGTCTCCCTTAGGATATAAATTTAAGACATCACAAAACCCCAAATCATTCTGTGCAACCCCTAAATACATTGACGAAAGTTCTCCTCGTTCATCTACAATAACTACTTTTTTCATATACCCAAGACTACCATTAGATAATGTTCTAGCTATTTCTCTTAGTAGTGTTGTTTTTCCACAAGCTGGTGGTCCTACTAACAATGTCCCTTCATTTCCATCACCTATTGCAGATATAAAATCACTATTTTCTATATAAACTTGTTTAGCTATTCGTATATTCATAGAAGATATGTCCCTTATTCCAACTATATCTTCATTACTCAATACAGCTGTTCCGCATATTCCAACTCTATGTCCACCCTTTATTGTTATGAATCCATTTTTAATTTCAGATTGATAACTATAAATTGAATAATCACACATTTTTTTAAATATCTCTAGTATTTCCTGCTGATTTATATCTACAAGATTCGCATCCATACAAGATGTAACCATACCAAGTTTAGTTACAAAATAAATATTCTGAGAACAATTTATCATTATTGGCTTATTTACTCTGAGTCGTATTTCTTGTGCCATAAAAATAATCTCTTTTGGAATCTTGCTCATTACATCCTTTATTTCAATAGGAAAATATTCTATTATTTCTTTAAACGTTTTTATAATTTTTAATTCATTCATAATTATGCCGTCCTTTCTTTGTAAATACATATGGACAAACTTATAAATTTAGAACTAATATTATTAAATTAAAAAACACATTTAAAATTTAACTTATTAGAAACAACCTTATATACACAAAAAAGAACAGCAAAAGCTGTTCTTTTTTACAAAGCCGCGTCACAAAACACTTAACAATATTTATATTATTCCTCTCTTTAAAAGTTCATATGTTTTCAAAATAGCCACCTGACTCTTTGAATCAAAAATCTCATTATTAAGTACCATATTAACAGCACGTTCTATAGGTATTTTTTTTATTTCTAAAAACTCATCTTCATCTGGACAAGTTTCTCCTAGTTCTTTTACCTTACAAAAAAATATATGTATCACCTCACCGCAAGAGCCCGGGCTAGGATATAATTTTCCAAGATATGTATAGTTATCTGCGTAAGCACCTATCTCTTCTTTAAGTTCTCTTTTACCATTTTCAAGTGGACTCTGACCCATTTCTAATTTACCGGCCGGAAGTTCCAATACCCTTTCTTTGTACGGATATCTAAACTGCTCTACAAATATAAGTTCGTTTTCTTTTGTTAACGGAGCCAAACAAACTCCTCCCGGATGAGAAACAACTTCCCTTAAAGACTCATTTCCATTAGGTAAAATCACTTTATCAACTACAACATTTATAATTTTTCCTTTAAATATCTCTTTACTATTAATAGTTTTCTCTGTTAAATCCATTATATCATCTCCAATTAAGTAATTTTATATCATTTTTAAATATATAATATAATTAAATGATAATTTTTTCAAGGGAGTGATTACATGAAAACAGATATTTTCAATTATCAACTACCAGATACAAAATATAGGAATAAAATTATAAACGAGTTAATCAATGAATACACATTTTTAAATCATGGTTGTTTATCACAAAGTTTATGTTTTAGAAATATAGATTATATACAGATTGGAAATCCGGACTGCCAAATATTACTAGCCGGCGGGTTCCACGGAATGGAATGGCTTACATCCTTATTATTAATACATTTTATAAAAAATGTATCCGAATCAATAAAAAAAAGAGTTTCTATATCAGATATAAATATATCTGACTTTTTAAGATATAGAGGCATACTAGTTATACCTTGTGTAAACCCAGATGGAGTCGAAATCTCTATGCACGGGGCAAAATCCGCAGGGAGATTTTGCGAACTTGTTGAAATTGCAAGCAATGGAGATACTGATTCTTGGCAAGCTAATGCTAGAGGTGTTGATATAAATCATAATTTTGATGCAGGTTGGGAGGACTTGCACAACTTAGAATTATCTAATGGAATAATTGGTCCTGCTAAAACTCAATATGGTGGTCCATATCCAGAAAGTGAACCAGAATCATCATGCCTAACTAAGTTATGTAAAACTGTAAATATAAAACATGCTTTAGCTTTTCATAGCCAAGGCGAAGAAATATATTGGCATTATGGCAAAAATACTCCTAGAAAATCTGAATTAATGGCAAGAATACTTGCTATGAGTAGTGGATATACTGCTACCTATCCAACTGGTTTAGCCGTTGGAGGCGGATTTAAAGATTGGTTTATAGATAAATTAAAACGTCCAGCTTTTACCGTAGAAATAGGTAAAGGAAAAAATCCTCTTCCTTTATCCGACCTTGAAAAAATTTACAATGATCTCGAAGAATTACTAGTATTAAGTTTAATTATGTGATAATCCATTTAAAGCCCATAAATTATAAAATTGATTCAAAATAATACATATAATAAAATTATAAATCAATCTTAAGGAAGAGGCTTTATTATGTATAAAGATAAAATAGTTATAAAAATCGGCACATCAACATTAACATATGCAAATGGAAAAATAAACCTTAAAAGAATAGAAAGTCTTTGCAAAGTAATAAGTGAATTAAAAAACTCTGGAATACAAATAATCTTAGTTACCTCCGGAGCAATTGGTGTCGGAATAGGGAAACTAGGATTAACCTCGAGGCCAAATTCTACTAAAGAACGTCAAGCACTTGCCGCAATAGGTCAATGCGAACTTATGGCAATATACAGCAAATTTTTCGGATTATATGGAAACTACGTAGCACAACTGCTCTTAACACAAGATGTAATATCGAATAACATTTCAAAAAATAATGTTGTCAACACTTTTCAAAGCTTATTTAAAATGAATATTCTTCCCATTGTAAATGAAAATGATAGCGTTTCAACCGCTGAAATAAATGGTTCTAATTTTGGAGACAATGATAGACTTTCTGCCATAGTTGCCAAAATAATAGAGGCAAATTCTTTAATTATTTTAACCGACACAGACGGTTTATACGATTCCAATCCCTTTAAAAATCATAATGCAATGCTTATTCATACAGTTAACAAAATAGATAATAAAATAAAAAATATGGCCGAAGACAGCTTATCAAACAGAGGTACTGGCGGAATGATATCCAAGATTCAAGCTGCAGAAATCGTCACAAATCATGGTATAACCTGTTATATAATAAATGGTAACAATCCACATAATCTATATAAAATATTTGAAAATAAAAAAATTGGAACACAATTTCTACCACAAAAAGGGAGATTTAAAACATGACGGAAATAGAAATAATAGGTAAAAAATCTAAACTTGCATCAAAAAAACTTATAAATTTAGGAAACAAAAAAAATTTAGCGTTAAAAAACATTGCAGATAACCTTATTGCAAATTACGACAAAACAATTACTTCAAATATGCTAGACTTAGAAAGCGGAAAAATTTCTGGTTTATCAAATTCATTTTTAGATCGTCTCGCTTTGGATAAATCCAGAATAGAAGCCATAGTAAAAAGCATTTATAAAATTATTGCTATGGAAGATCCCATAGGCAAAATAGTTAGCGGCCACATTACAAAAGATGGCCTAGAAATCAAAAAAGTAACTGTCCCCCTTGGAGTTATCGGCCTTATATATGAGTCCAGACCCAATGTTACTGTAGATGCCGCTTGTTTATGCTTAAAAGCCGGAAACTCTATTATTCTTCGCGGTGGGAAAGAAGCTATTAACACGAACTCCTGTCTTGTAGAAATAATTAGAGACTCTATTAAAAGTGCTGGTTTACCTGAAGACTCAGTACAACTAATTAAAGATACTTCTAGAAAATCTGCCTTAGAATTGATGTCTCTAAATAAATATCTCGACGTCCTCATTCCTAGGGGAAGTGCAAAATTAATAAAATCTGTAACGGAGAACTCTAGAGTCCCTGTTATAAAAACTGGTTCCGGTAACTGCCACATTTACGTTGACAAATTTGCTAACATAGATACAGCTGTAAACATAATTTTTAATGCAAAAACTTCTAGGCCCTCTGTTTGTAATGCCGTAGAAACTGTATTAATCCACAAAGATATAGCTACAAAAGCCCTGCCAAAAATAAAAGATAAACTTCAAACTAAAAACGTTGAGCTTATAGGATGTCACAAAACAATAAAAGTCTTAGGGAACAAAGTTATCCCCGCAACAGACCTTGATTGGTCAACAGAATACCTTGATTATAAACTTGCTATAAAGGTTGTAGAAAATTTTAGCGATGCTATTAACCACATATCATTATACTCAACAGGACACAGTGAATGTATAATAACATCTGACTATAATAGAGCCATACGTTTCACTTCACTAGTTGATTCAGCTGCTGTTTACGTAAACGCTTCTACAAGATTTACAGACGGTGGTAAATTTGGCCTTGGAGCGGAAATCGGAATTTCTACTCAAAAGCTTCACGCTAGAGGCCCAATGGGAATAAATGAATTAACTTCTTACAAGTTTATAATTACAGGAGATGGACAAATAAGGTAATGGAGGCACTATGTTTAATAATAATTTAACAGGAAAATCAAAAAATACATCACTTGGCTTTAACCTCGCTCAATCTTCTGAAATTCCACCATTTTATGTCGACTACAGAGAAACAAAATCACCCTATGAATCACAAAATAACAATTTAAACAATAAAAATACATCATCTAATAATTATCATTCAAATGACCTACAGAGTGAACCTAGCTTTAAACCGGGTAAAAATAATGCAACAAACGAAAAACATAATATTAAACCGAAAAAGCCCTCTATAATAAAAGCCTCTCTTACATTAATTTTGTGTATCATTGGATCAATAATATTTACAAACTATGCTAATATAAAAACATTTGACGCAGTATTTGAAGAAAATTTTAATGATTTTCTTTTGCCAATAGTTTTTAATGATCCTGAACCATTTGATAATATAGAAGAACTAAATTTAAATAAAATATTATCCGCTTCTATATGGTACACAGTATTATTTCAAGAGAACCAACACTATACAAATTATGACAGTCTTGGAAGAGTTATAATTCCTTCAGAGGATATCGCCAAATCCGCCTCTATACTATTTGGTTCTGAGTACTCAATGCCTACCGAAAATCCATCAAGTAAATCTTTTTTTGAACTAGATTCTACTGGAAAAAATTATCTGATAAAACCAATTAGCAATACTGAATCATATATTCCAACTGTAATATCTAAAAAAAATCATCATAATGAAATGTTACTCCATGTAGGATATTCCAAACCAGAAGATCCATTTTGGACAAATTCAGATAAAGAATCTACACCAAAATTTGAAAAAACTATGGATTATATTTTAAAAAAAGATAATATAACTGGAAAAATGTATATAAAATCAGTACAAAATCCTACAGACAACTAATATCCGTAGGATTTTTTATATAAGCAAATATATAAGAGCCAGTATAATAGAATTATCTGCACCTTCGCTTGTTAATATCAGAATAAGAACAAGTATAATTGTTTTCTCACTATCCTTTGTTAGAGCATCAAATATATCCTGTATAGGACTTCTTTCATTTTTTTTAAACTTGTCCTTATATTCATCATCCTTAAAAGTACCATTTTTTGATTCAGTATTAAACTTTGTGTTAGAATTAAACTTAGATTTTGCTCTCATATCATTAACATATTTAATGGCTTCTTGTTTCATATCTTGAATATTTGGATCTACACTATCCATTTTAAACTACTCCCCCTCTTTCCTACACTTTATAAAAAAGACTTAAACCT
>CAKSGI010000071.1 GCA_934454005.1 uncultured Eubacteriales bacterium
AGATATAAGATGTCGTCTCTAGAAAATATAAAGACAACAATAAGGTAAACAATAGTACATAAAACCATTGACACTATGTTCCATAAGAAGAAATTTCCAATTTGCCTTAAAAAAAGAGCCACAGTAGTCATTATTAAAGTACATACAGTAGGTATTACCAACTTATTTAAAGTTTTCAATATTGAAATATCCAAAAAATATTGCATTGCTACTAGTCCTGCAATTGGCGTAATAAGCCTTGATAACGTTCTTGCATAAACTAATGATTTAAAACCATATCTTACACTAACAATACAAGTCGGAACAAGAACTAATATAGTAATAACCTGAATACAAAATGATAATTTAGGTAATCCCTTAGCCCTAAATGCCTCACTTGTATAATAACTAAGAACTGCAACTATACAAGTTATTACCCCCCAAATACCTATTACATCAGAAGCCTCACTCCACTTGGAGCCTAGTAATATATTTGTAATAACTTCTCTATACAAAAGGATTCCTACTCCCATTGGAAGTAAAATATATGACACCATTTTTTGCATTGACCAGTATGTGTTCTTAAATCTTTCTTCGTCATACTGAAAACGGGATAAAAGTGGAAATAAAACAGACATAGTCGGTACAGTAACAATATATATAATAGAATTTACTATATTAATAGATTGCTTATAAATCCCAAGATAATAATCATTTAAATAATTTCCAACTATAAATACATCTACCCATGCAACAAGCCAAACAGAGAGAGACTCTAAAAGTGACCATATGCTAAAGGAAAGCATTTCCTTTAGCAAAACAAAATTATAATAAAACCGGGGTTTCCAATCTGATTTAATAGTAAGAATAATTGCATTTGATAAAGCTCCACTCAAGTTTCCTATGATTAAAGCCCAATATTCAAACCCCATATATGCTAATGGAATGGTTATAACAAATGGTAAACATATTGAAACTACTCTTACTAAAAATAGTGTTTTAAAATTAAAGGATCTTTTATATATAGCCATTTGTACACTGGAAAAAGAGGTTATAGGTAATTGCAGAGAAGCAACAATCAATACATTTCCAAAGCCTTTGCTACCAACTAAGGCTGAAAGTGGTTCAGAAAATAAAAATATTAATATCCATAAAAAAATAGATATTGAAAAGTTAGTCCAAAAAGCAACATTGGTACTGTTTTCCTTATTGCTTGGCTCTTTAAATTCATGCTGAACTAAATATTTTTGAAAACCAGAATCTGAAAACATGTCTGCAAAACTTACAACCATCGTAGCTGTAGCTACAACTCCAAAGGATTCTAGGGAAAGCAGCCTCGCTAATATCATATTTGTTATAGGAACAACAAGTTTTGCTACAAGCTCTGTTATAGTTGCCCATTTAGTAGCAGACACCGCTTTCGCGCTAAGTATATCTTTATTCATATTTCAAAAACCTGCTTTTAATTTGTATTTTTTAAAAGATATCTCTTTTTTTCTTCCATGTTTAAATTTTTAGTATAAGCTATAAATTTTCTGTTTTTTTCGTAATAATCTTCAATAGAGGATATAATTTTTGCGGGTATTCCAGCAACAACAGTGTTAGAAGGAATATTTTTTGTTACAATACTACCGCAACCTATTACAACATTATCGCCAATATTTACTCCCGGCATAATAATGCTTTCAATCCCTATAAAAACATTGTTTCCAACTTCTATCTTACCAAATTTATCTGCATTTGGGGCAAATCCATTATTTCTTAAAACATACATCCCTCCATCGTGAGTTATAAATCTTACATTGGCAGTAAGCTTAACATTATTTCCTAATGTTATCAAATATGGTTCTGAACCAAAGGATACCCCTGCAAATATTTCACAATTTTCACCCATCTTAACTATATCACGATAAAGCTCTGCTCTTTTCTCTGGTGTTCTTGCCATTCTATCTCTAAACCTAAATATACAGTTCTTTAATTTAGAAATCATCTTTTTTCCTCCATCCATATTTGGAATATTTTTTATTACATAAACTGAAATATGAGAATACAAATGGATAAATCAGTGTACTTCCTCTTGAAAGAAATGTAACCTGTCCATATTCAAGAACAAACATAAAAATCATAACAAAGAATAAAATCTTATAATATGCAGTTTTTTCTTTAAGTCTATAATTATTAATTAATGCTGAAGGTAACCATGAATAATATATTATAAGTCCAACAATTCCTCCAGAAACCAAAAGCTCTAGGTAATTATTATCCGTTATTATATGCCATTTATTCATTTGTCTGAATGTATCTATTCCATAGCCTAACATTGGACGCCGTTTAAAATAGGAAAAGGCCTCTTGTCTAAGCAACTTTCTAGTTTGTATGGAAGCCTCACTAACAGGACCATCTGAAAATATACTTACAATAAGCGCTTGTGTCCTTTCTCCAATAATGTTATATAGAAATGGAATATTCATAGTCAATAAGTAAACAATTCCTAGCGCTAACAATGATAATAGTAAACTTTCAAACCGCTGCTTTGTGTAAATAGTAAATAAAATAAAAATTACTCCTGCAACTAAAAGCAATAGCCCTTTTCTGGACCCAGTAAGCATAAGGCCTATAACTAAAAAACACATAACAAAAAAATATTTAAATTTCTTTTCTTTAATTATATATAACAGACTTAAAAATACAGATAATGAACAAAAAAAAGCTATTGCATTAGGACTTACTAAAACGTCTATGCCAAATAAAACATAACTTTTTTCATTTTGACCAAAGGCCATGGCTAGTCTACCATTAATTAATTCCTTTCTACAAATAAACATAATAGACGAAAGTGATACTACAGATGACCATAAATACACTTTCAGTATTTTTTCTAAATTTCCGTAATAAACGATAAAATTAAACAACATAAAATTTATTATAAAAGTATAACTTATGGTTTTAAGCAACGAAAGCGATGCATTTGGAGATATACAAACCCCTAAAAATACCAATGCATAACTATATAATATAAACATTAAATTTGATACAAAGTAGCTACAAAAACTCATTCCGCCTTTGGTTATAATATACAAACCCAAACTCAGTATAAAAATGGTTGTAATAATTTGATAATAAATATTATTTGGAAAAAAATTCGCAACTGTAAAATAAATAAATATAACTAGTAAACAAATAGAATCTAGGTTAAGTGCGGTGACCTTTTTTATATATGTCATTTAGGAAACACCTCCATTGCTCTGTAATTTTTTCTAACTCTAGTTGGTCTCTTATTTTCATTGAGTTTTTACCCAATTCTGCTGCAAATTTAGGGTTTTCAGCTAATCTGCACATAGCGTTTGATAATTCTTCTTTATTGTTTACAGATACAAGTATCCCATTTTCTTTATTAGTTATAAGTGATCTAGGTCCTCCTGATGGGCAGTCTGTAGATATAACAGGTATGGAAAGTGCCATTGCTTCTATTAAAACATTTGGAAGTCCTTCATAATCTGAACTTAAAACGAACATAGACGCTGAATTTACTACATTCCAGACATCGTTCCTAGCTGAGTTAAAGGAATAAGCTTCTTTGGGCAATAACTTCGAAGCTAATTCTTCAAGCTTTTGCCTGCTTTCACCGTTACCATACATGATAAGCTTATAGTCGCTATGTAATTTGTAAAAATCGGAAAAAGCTCTAATTAAAAGTTCATGATTTTTTTGGGGCTGAAATCTCCCAATATGAATAACCTCTTTTTTTCGTTCTCCTTCATATATTGGTGGTAGTCTGTCAGCGTCTAAAGGATTTTGTATGATTTTACTCCTTTTTTTTATAGATTTAGAAAAAAAGTTTGCTGCTCCTTCTGTTTGAAAAATAAACCCATCCACAAATGGATAAAATATCCTTCTCATGACCCTAGTTATTTTACTTTTTGGCATCACATATGGATTATTTCTTTCAGACACAACAATAGGAATATCAAGACCCAATAAAAATGGTATAGCCTTTATTATGACTTCCTCTGGCATTCCTACTATAATATCCGGGTTGAGTCGCTTAACAAGTTTTCTTAGTTTTTTAAAAAGATGAATATAATTTGATCTCTTTAAATACTTTGACTCAGATAATGAAACTATATTTACTCTTGCATCAATATTATAAATGCACTCACTTTTAATTAATGTTACTATCGTGCAATCTATACCCTTTTTCACATAGCTATTAACTAAGTTAGCTATAACTTTTTCCGCACCACCAACAGACATATATAACGTAAAAAAAAGAATATTATTCATTGTTAGTTCTACTTTCATTAGATTTTTCACATTTAAATTTAACTCTATCAATTATACTAATAAATGGGATGGCATTGCCTAAATTAATTCATTTTTCTAAATATTCCCCCGATAATTTCCTATTATCTTCGCAGGATTTCCTGCTACTATTTTACCTTCTGGAACATTTTTAGTAATAACGCTTCCAGCTCCAACTATAGCGTTGGGGCCTATTCTAACATTAGGTAATATTATTACGTTTGCTCCTATAATAACATTATCCATTATTTCTATACATCCTAAATTTGGTTTAAAATCAACATTTTTTTATATTTTTAAAGACTAGATTAAATACAGCATGGGTTATAAATGTTACATTAGAAGCAATTGAAATATTACTATGCAATTTAATTAATTTAGGATCTGCAGGTAATTTTCTAGGTTGGAAAGCTATATTTTCTCCAACCGAATGAAAAATATTTTTTCACTACATAGTCAGAATGCCTTTGCCTTAAGATAATAAGGTAAAATCCTAGTGATCTTAGTTGCTTTTTAAATAAATCGCTAAATATATATCTTAAATTCATATACTTTTCTCTATTTCTAAATAAAATTCTTGAAGCTTTCTGGCTTCATTTTTTATGTTAAAGTGTGAATTAAAAATTTTGTCTTTTACATCTCTTCTTTCATATCCATCATTAAATTTTAATATCTCATTAGCCCAAACACTACAACTTTCTTTTAAAGACATATAATGTAATCTATCTGTAGCCTCAACATCCTTTGTAATAGTATCCGAAATAAAACAATGCAGTCCACTGCACTGAGCCTCCACTAAAGAAACAGGCAACCCTTCATACTTAGAAGGAAGTAAAAAAACATCCAAGGCTTGCATAAGCATATTTACATCATTCCTTTTTCCTAAAAATAAAACAAATTTTTCAAGACAAAAACTTTTAACTTTTTCTTGTATTATGGGTTTTAAGTTTCCTCCGTCTCCAATTAATAATAATCTAGCCTTTGGGTTTAATTTATATACCTCATTAAACACGTCAATCAAAAAATCATGGTTTTTAACGTCACTAAAATATCCTATATGACCTAAAACAAAATTGTCCGTCAAACCAAGTTTTTCCCTATATTCAGCTCGTACTTTGGAGTTATACAAAAACTTCTCTATATCAACACCGTTATATACTATATCAAAATTATCGTTAAAAACAAATTTTCCGGCCAAATCTGAACAAGCAAACGCATGTGTTAGCTCCCTTTTTAATAATGGCTTTAACATTTCATGAACAATTCTAGATTTACAAGATGAACTATGTGTATGAGCTATCCTCACCGGAACACCAGCAAGTCTAGCAGCATGAATATCAAAATACATTGTCGCACTATTACCATGCACATGGACAATATCATAATGATTTTTCTCAATTATTTTTCGAAGATTTTTTATATACAAAAAAGGGTTATTTGTTCTATTATTTATAAGATATAAATTTGCATCTATTTTTTTTATTTCCTCTTTTACAAAGTCAATCGTAGGGCGGGAAAGTACAAAATCTAGTTTTATTTCTGACAAATCCATATTTTTTAAGTAATTGAAAATCACTCCAGCAATGCCTTCATAACCCAACCCTGTTGTAGTCACTATTAATACTTTTTTAATTGTAAGCACCGCACTTCACATCTAATTTTATCAAGTTTCCTATTTTTATATCATGCTCCATTGAATCTACTTTGTCAAAACCGGAACCATGAATAAATGTCATTTCTCCAAAATAAATTTTTCTATTTACTATATAAAAATCAACTCTAACATGCCTGAAGTCTTTGGACAACTTTTTTGCATATTCAAATAATTCTTTAACTTTGTCTTTGTGTTCTATAAACTGAGATTTATCATTTGGATATCCAAATGATAAGTTTTCAATCAATTCCAAATTAGTATCGTAAAAATTCGATTTTGTGCTTTTTAAACCTCTGTCAAAATAAACACCTATAAATTTGGGTTTTCCATTAAAGCAAAAAACTTTATAATCGTATAAAACATCATGTTCCTGATCATCCAAAAACTTTTCAACTATAATCCTAGGCTTTTGTATTCCATAAAACCATTCCCCATAACACAAAAGATATTTCTGCTTAAGCCATTTATTGAGTTGTTTTATAGTATTTTTTCTATTTAATTTATTCTTATCTTTGCAAATTATATTATGTGTAGAACCATGAGTTGTTTTTATAACAAACTTATCAGGTAAGTTGTCAAAAGGAATGTCATTAGCATCAAAGCCTTGCCATAACAAATCATTTAATATTTTTCCACAACCACAGTCCTTCACATACTGTCTTACCAAATACTTGTCTGCACATATTGGCATTAATTCATTTTTATCATTTAATTTTATCCATTGTAGTTTTTCGCTATAAGTTTTAGGATTTTTCAGATTCAATTTATAACCTTGTTTTAAATAAAACATTATTTTTAATTCGAATTCTGAGTTTATCTTATATAAAATATTAAATGGTGTCAGCATTATGTTTTTTAGGTCTGTATTCATTAAAATTCTCCTTAGGATAAAAATTGAGTATCTAATTTTTCATTATAAAATCATCTATCATTTTTATAATTTTTCCACTATTTTTAAATTCCCTTGGTTTGAAACCTGCTTTAATTTTTAAATACATATCTTTAATCTCATCCATTTCAATTGCTTTTAAGACATACCCCATATCAAAAAACTTTTCAACTATTTGAAACTGATGATCATCCAAATGTTCACCATACTTCGATTGTCTTGGTATAACAATTGTTGGTTTTGATAATTTTATCGCGTTAATAATAGATCCTGTTCCTCCATGGGATATCACCACGTCCGCCATTTCTAACACTTTTTTATAATCTTCAGGGTTCAAAAAATCCTTATATTTAAACTTTTTAGGAATATAATCAGAGTTTCCTATCTGAGCAAATACATCTTCTTTAATTATATTTTCATCTATTAACCTATCAATTTCTTTCAATGGTCTATTAAATGGATACTGCTGACTGCCCAAACAAACAAAAATCAATACAAACTACCTCCATAAACTGCATTTGGGTAAACCTCTCTCATGGATTCCCACTGTACAATAAATAAATCTGCATATTTATATACTAGTGCACCTGTTTTTGTTCTATCGTAAATTCTTGAAAAGGTTTCTATATATATAATTTTTTTACAAGTCAACTTAGCTAAAAGCACAAATGGCAAAAATATTATTGTACCGGTAGAAACAATAATATCTGGTTTTTCTTTAAACCATATTTTACATGCTTTTAAAAAATTATATGCCATTTTAAATAGAACCAACTTATCTTTAGAGCCAGTTTGAATCATATAGTAATCTGCTTTGTTATTAATTTTCGTCTTTTCTGTAATAATAACCGAATTATATTTATCCATAAGAGGTTTTAGCATAAGTAACTGATCATAATGACCTCCTGATGAAGAGATAAATAAGATCTTTTTGATAAAACCAACTCCTCTCTCTCAACAATTATACGTATATTATGCTACCTGTATTTACATAATATACTCTTACCCCAAAATTTCGATTACCATATGATTCAAGTTAGATAAGAAATCAACAATCTGTTCCTACCTTTTAAATATCCCATTATTTGGGTTACACTATACTTTGGTGATATTTCTACAAGCATATATGTGATCTTTACATTCTTTTCATCCTTGTAGGTTTGTCAAACACATTAGGGAGTCTATATACAAAAGTTCGAACACCCGTCTGTTTTGTATACTTAAACAATAAGCCTTCTCCA
>CAKSGI010000072.1 GCA_934454005.1 uncultured Eubacteriales bacterium
CATTATTACAAGATCATCAGAAGCAGATAGTATTTTTGGAACTACTGGATTAATGAGTAAACTTTGTAAAATAATCTTACAAAATGGCGCAATTAAAGTAGCGGCAGTTTCTGCAGGGACTAACAATTATGATAAAGCTTTTGATACCATAAAGTCTTTAGATGATATATGTGTAGTTGTTTGTGATAGTGAAAATGTTTCAGTACACGATAAACTTAAAAGTAGTATTGTTAGTGCATCAGAGGATTCAAAAGAAAGAATAGGGATTGTTAGTTATCCATCTAGTTCCTATACTTCCGGATTAGGTAGTCATTTTAACTGCGAAAGGATAATTGTTATAGCACAAAGTCCAGTAGACTCGGATGGAGAGAAATTATCATCTTGTTATTTATCAGCAGCATTTGCGGGATTGATTTCACAAAATAGTGATCCAAGTTTATCGTTTAATGGTAAATCGCTTAATTCAATATTTGGATTAACATCTAATCTTATTGAAGACAAAGTTGATGAATATATAGAATCAGGAATTACTCCATTTGAATCTATTTCTAATCAGGTTGAAATTATTAGAGCTGTTAGTTCTAGAACTACAACAAATAATATAACGGATTTAACATTTAAAGATATCAATACGATATTAATTATTGATTATGTTATATCAGGAATAAGAAAAACTCTTTCTAAATTATTAGAAGGGGCAAAAAATAATTCATCAACAAGAAGTGCTATAGCAACTCAAGTTACTGTTGAACTAGAAAAATATAAATCTGAAGAAATAATAGATAAATATGAGCAACCATCAATTTCTAAAGATTCTAGTGATCAATCTGTATGTATTGTGAATATAAGCTTTGAAGTTTCTAGAGGAATTAATCAGATATATATTACTGCTGATGTAAGAGTTTAGAGGTGTAATTATGATAAATATGAAGTTTCCTACAAGTCAAGATATTTACATAGAAGTAAATGGCAAAAAGCTTGCGGTTGTTGAAAGTTATAAGGCAAAATCGATGCAGGATAGTAAGTACATTGAATCCTTTGGCGAAAAGGAGCCTGTTGGTGTGGTAACAGGAAAAGTAAATCATGTGATAGAATTATCTAGAGTTTATTCTTATTGTGATGTTAATGGGGAATCAATTAATTTTTATGATTTGATTAATTTCAATTTAGTTGTTGTAAAGCCAGATAGAAGGATCGTATACTCAAACTGTGA
Organism: uncultured Eubacteriales bacterium; assembly: GCA_934454005.1. The sequence continues at coordinate 1,214 of CAKSGI010000072.1, forward strand.
ATGGGTTGGAATAAATGAATCTGTAAATATTAATGATGCAATTCTTGAGAATGTTCAAATTATATCTGCTAAAAGAATGGAGATTTTACAATGAAAAGGAAAACATTATCATCTATTTTGGGAGGAACAGACGTTAGAGAACCTATTAAAATTTTAGGGAAAAATTTGTACTTGAGGCTTTTGTCAGTTTATGATTCTTTAGTCTGTGACTCTATATCTACAAAGTTGAACGAAAAACTAATTGAAGACGGAATTAATAGCGAAGTTTCAAAATCGGTAGCAGAGAATGCTTGTCTTGCATATATGTGTTTATATGACAGGAGAAATAAAAGGATTTTTGAAAGTGGTTTAGATGCAGCAAATTCTTTAACCGCAGAGGAACTTTTAAAAGTAGCAGAGGAATATGTCAGAGTTAGAGACAGTTTTTTAAATTTTAATAATCTAGATGCTAAGAGTATATTAGAGTTAAAAAAAAACTAGATACGCCAAGGCAAAGAATTAGATGGAAAGTTTTAAAGGAATTTAATGTGTTACCAACGTCTAAAGAGGCAAAAGAAATGTGTGACGGAGACTATTTATATTGCTATATAAATATGATGCTAGATGATGAAGAATACGAGGACTATGAGTTTGAAGTAAATGAAAATTTTGATAGCAGTATATTAGAAAATAGTAAATGATTATGGGGTGCGGAATGAAAATTTTTGATGATATTTTTAAGCTCAATAAATTTGTTGCTTTAAAAAATAAAAAGTCTAGTATGCCTTTGAGTTTAAATGTAAATACAAAAAATAGAAGAATATCTAATGTTGCTTATAATAGAAGGAATCAAAGTGAAAATTTAAACACAAGAAATTTTGATATTTATAAATATAACAAAGTGCAAAGCAATTTAATGGATGTAGATTTTGTATCTGAAGAGTTTGAAAAAGATTCCAGGAGGTATCCCAAAAGTTTTGAATTAGAAAACGGTGGTGAGTATTAATGAACTTAGAAAACATGGTGTATAAAGATTATAAATGGAGGCATAACCCAAGGAAAATAGAAGTTATTCAAGATAGAAATATAAAAGAACAAATAATACCGTTTTTTGGAAATGAACTTCAGGATTACGGAAGAAAAAAGAGGATTATTAAAGGATTTGGGGAATTTTTTGGTGAGGATGCAATAGAACAATATAACGAGCTTTATAAAGTGTTTGAAGCTAGTGGTATTCATTACTTAAAGGTACCGGGAATAAGTCCATTTTTGGCATCGTTTGTTTCTCTAAAGTTAATTGGAGAATCAAACCCTAACATTATTAAATATGAGTTTGAATTTTGGGAATATATTGTTGATAATAGTAAAACTGTAGCTTTAGGTTCGGATATTTATCATATCGTCAAAGAGAATGATACTCTATGGTCTATTGCTTCTACATATTCTTTATCCATTGATACAATATTGAAATTAAATCCTCAAATTAAAAAACCTGATGAATTAACGATGGGGCAGAAGGTGATTTTATCGTGAAATATTTGGGAATTTCAATATCAGGTAAAGAGATTGATTTAGGAAATCCTATATTTGTGAAGATAAATCAGTCTATAGATGCCCCGGCCGATGATTTATATGCTGCTTTTTGTTATAGAGGTATAATCGAAGAATTAAAGTATATAAAAGTTTATTTAAATGGTGAAGTTATATTTGATGGTATTATGGATGAGCAAATAGTAGAAATAACAAAAACAGGAAGTTTTTTTAAAATATATGCTAGGAGTATGGCGGCATTACTTGTAGATAATGAGGCTTTACCTCAAACGTATATTGATACGTCGTTAGAAATTATATTTAATAGACATGCTAGACCATACGGTTTTAAAGGCTTTATTGGACAAAATAAAAAATTTTTAAGTAAATTTATAGTATATAAGGGAATGAGTGAATGGGAGGTTTTAGAAGGATTTTGTAAGACTTTTTTAAATACGAAGCCCAGAGTTACTTGTGATGGTACTATAAATGCAGGCAATTACATAAAAGGGAAAGAAATAAATTTAAGTAATTATTCAGATGGTATTAGATATACAAATTTAAGTAAAAATATTAAGAGGTACAACAGAATTTCTGAAATTTTTATAAAGTATAATAAAGATTCCTCGTATTCTATAAAAGTGTCTGATAAAGACATTATAGACAAAGATGTAAAAAGAAAAAGGTATATAGATACAACGAATTACATTTTGGATTCAAAAGAATATGCGAGAGAATTAATAGACAATGCAAATAAAAAATCAAGTGAAATAGTTGCCACATGTATTGGGTCTGTTGGAGCGGAGGTTGGGACGGCAGTTACAATAAATGATATATCCTTTGGTAAGATGAAGGATTTATTTATTTCTAAGGTTAAGTACATTATGGATTCTAATGGTGAAAGAACAGAACTTACTATGTATAAGGGGGTATAGAGATGTGGATTTCTAATAGAATATCTAGAGAGGATAGGCTGAAAAAAAGAGAGGTTTCTAGTGCAGATGTTACTATATCTGAGAGCAAAAATTTGATTTTACAAAATTCTAATGAATATAGAGAGATTAAAATTGTTTCGCCAAGAGGAATTTCATATGTTCCGGTTCAGGGAGACAAAATGGTGGTTGTTCCTGTAGGAGATGAAAATATTTGTATAGGTGCCATACAAGAGGAAAAAGACCTAGAAGCAGGAGAATTGATGTTATATTCTTCTGGTGGGGCTAAGATAATTTTAAAAAATAATGGACAAGTTGTGATTAACAGTACTGTTATTCCAGCAGTAGGGGGTTGATTATGGATACTGCAATAAGTTCTGGTGATTTTTTGTTGGATTCTAGAGGATTTCCTTCAGTAATTTCTGGAATTCCAGAAATTTTACAAAGAGTTCTTATTAGGTTGACTGTAAAAAAAGGTAGTTTTATTTATGATACAAACCTTGGAAGTGATCTTTATAAATTAAAGGCTGGTTCTAAAAATATAAAAGGAGAGGCTCTTAATATGATTAGAGAAGCTATTTCGCCATTATATGGTGTAGAGGTTGATGATGTTTCTATAAGAGCCAAAAATTCTGGAGAAAATTTAGATTTAAATATAATTTTATCAATAAACAAAAAGAGAGAAGAGTTGGAGGTTATAATTTGAGCAAGACATATAATGAAATACTTTCGAGTATGCAAGAAAAATTTAAAGAGTTGGCTGGCTTTGATGCAGATGATGCGTCTGATATAGGAATCAGATTAAAAGTTTTAGCAGGTGAACTATTTTCAATTAGTACAAATATAGATTGGCTTAAAACCCAGATGTTTCCACAGACTGCGATAGGAGACCAACTTGACCTTCATGCGCAACAAAGGGGATTAACTAGAAAATCAGCCTCAAAATCTAAAGGAACACTAAAGTTTTCTAGACCATCTACTATTACATATGATATTAATATACCAGCAGGAACAATATGTTCTACCGATGGAGTAGATGGAATTAGAGTTGTAACAACACAAGAGGCTGTTTTAAAAGCAGGTGAATTATCTGTTAGTGTTGAAGCGGAATCAGAATTAGGAGGATCAGATAAAAATATTGCTATTAATACTGTTTGTGTAATGGTAACGCCACCAGCTGGAATGGGTTCTGTTACTAATACAACAGCATTTACTGGCGGAAATGATAAAGAACCGGACGATGAACTTAGAAAAAGGTTGCTTGTTAGTTATAGCAATATATCTAATGGGATAAACAGTGCATTTTATAGAGATAGCGTTTTGAGTTTTGAAAAGGTTCAGTCAGTTAGTGTTATTCAAGCTCCTAGAGGTGCAGGGTCTGTTGATATACTTGTAGCAGGAAAGGGAGGAATTTTATCAACAGATGTATTAAATGAAATAAGAGATTATGTAAAAACTATAAAAGAAGTGGGTATAGATGTTTATGTTAAATCACCGTCGATAACGGCCGTTAGAGTTGAGGGAACTATAAAACCTAAGGACGGTTATAAAGTAGCAGATGTTATCGAATCATGTAAAGTATCATTGCAGAATTTCTTTAATTCATTATCTATAGGAGACCCTGTAAGAAAAATAGATGTATATAATGTTTTATATAATACCCCCGGTGTTGAGAATTATAGCTTAGTTTATCCGTCTTATGATGTAGAGGCTTCTAATAAAATTTTGGTTATTGAAGGGACAGTTGCCCTTACAGAAGAAACAGCTGAATAGGAGTGATAAAATTGTCTACTTTGTTGTCAATGAAGAAAAAGTTAAGGCCCTTGAATATTTATAATTTAAATGATGATAATATTATAAATGCTGAGCTATCTGCATATGCAACAGCATTAGATGCAATAAATGAGAGCATTAAAGAACTTGAGCGAGAATGTTTTGTTTCAACGGCTATGGATTATGGAATTAAATTAAGAGAAGTGTTGCTTGGCTGTAAAGAAAGAACAGATTTTGATATTCAGAAAAGAAGAGAAATTCTTAATTACAGAAATTCTATTACATCAATGGACTTTACCAAAAGTAAAGTAGAAGAAGCTATTTTAAATTCGGGAGTACGTGTAACAATAACTGAAGATACAACAAATAAAACAATTACAGTTGATTGCAGTGAAATTTTAAGTGAAGATATAACACAAGCTGAAGCAAAAATTTTAGTAGAGGAATTTCTACCTGCACAGTTTATAGAAACACTTAATTTTATTTAAACAGTTAATGTTAAATTTATTGTGTAAGTAAATTATAAAATGAGAAGGCGATTAAATGAAAAAGTATTTGTGTGTGGTTTGTGGATATGAATATGATGAAGCTCTTGGAGATCCGGACAATGGTATTGCTCCAGGCACTAAGTGGGAGGATGTTCCAGAGGATTATGAATGTCCGCTTTGTGGTGTAGGTAAGGATCAGTTTGAGCAAATCTAATAGATTAGATATTTAAATCCAGTGCTAGAAAGTGTATTTCTAACATTGGATTTATTTTTTATGTAAATATTATTTTATATAAAAAATACTAGTACCTTTAATCAATCAATTGAATATTATTATTGTGTAGTGTTTAATATTCTATTTATTGTTTAGGGGGAGGGAACCCATATATGAAGTTAGCAAAAAAATTTAAAAAATATATAGTCTTTTTACTGGTCATTACTATGACGTTATCTATTTTTGGAGTAGTGACATCTTTTGCAGAAATGGGAGACAAGGTTAAGGTTTCTATAGACAGTGTCTATGATTCTAGCGGAAAAAAAATACGATACAATAGTGCAACAAAGATTAATGGAGAGACCGTTGGAGGAGTAGGTGAGGAGAATGCTCGAATATTTGTCAACTCTGCTAAAGGGAAGCCAAGATCAGGAATACCAGCCTTTTGCATTGAGCCTAGTGCATTAATAAGAGATGGAGATAAAGTAACAGAAGGAGAATCTGGAATATGGGCGAAGTTTTCTAATGAGAAAAAAGAGGCAATTAATTTAGCTATTTTATATGGATATTATATGAACTGGGAGAAAATCCTTGGTGTAAATGGTGATGAAAAAAATGTTGCAACACAGGCTTTAGTATGGGAGTTAGCAGTAGATTATAGAAATACATCCGGGGACTACCAGCGAACAAATAGAGCTATATATGATGTTAGTTTTGGAAAGAATTATCCGAATAGAGGTGCAGAAAGTGTTTATCAAGCGGCTGCCAAAATGTTGGAAAAGCATAATACAGTTCCAAGTTTTATGTTGTCTGGCAAAGCATTTGAGCTAAAGTTTGATAAAAGTAAAGGTGAAAATACGGTTACTCTTGAAGATACAAATAAGGTCCTTTCCGAATATGATTTTTCTTGTTCAGATCCAAATGTTAGATTTTCTGAGGAGAATAATAAATTAACAATTAGTTCTAATGTAAACATAAAAGGAAATATTAAAATTACTGCAAAAAGGAATAATATACCTTCTGTATCTGCTTCCTGCGCAATTGTTGATTATGGAGATGGAAAAGGTGGTAAACAGGATATAATCACAGGGGTATCAAATTCAAATCCAGTTATCTCGAACGCAGAGGTTAAAATTGCAGATGGTGATTTGGAAATTATAAAAACGGCGGAAGACAACCAAGTAGAGGGGATAGAATTTACAGTAAATGGTGAAGATTTTACTCAGGTAGTGGTTACAGATAGAAACGGAAAAGCAACGATTCAAGGATTAGTACCAGGGATATATACAGTTACAGAGAAGTTGTACGATAAATATGAACAACAAGTGGCGAAGGAAATAGAGGTAAAAGCTGGGGATGTAGCGTCTGTGTCGTTTGATAATGTTATAAAACGTGGTGGCTTGGAAATTACGAAGACGTCAGAAGATAATCAGGTAGAGGGGATAGAGTTTACGATAACGGAGGACAATGTTGCTCAAACGGTATTTACCGACAGAAATGGAAAAGCAACTATTCAAGGCTTATTACCTGGGATATACAAAGTCACAGAAAAGTCATACGATAAATATGAACAACAATCAGCGAAAGAAGTGGAAGTTAAGGCTGGTGACACAGCGTCTATTTCGTTCAATAACGTTGTGAGACGTGGTGATTTAGAAGTCACGAAAATGTCAGAAGATAACCAGATAGAGGGAATAGAGTTTACAGTAAATGGAGAAGGTTTTACGCAGACGATATTTACCGACAAAAACGGAAAGGCAACTATTCAAGGTTTATTACCAGGTATATATACAGTTACAGAAAAGTCATACGATAAATATGAACAACAATCAGCAAGAGAAGTGGAAGTTAAGGCTGGTGACACAGCGTCTATTTCGTTCAATAACGTTGTGAGACGTGGTGATTTAGAAGTCA
>CAKSGI010000073.1 GCA_934454005.1 uncultured Eubacteriales bacterium
GTCATGTACTGGTGATTCTTTACTTTGAGCCATTCTTTCCTTTATTATTTCAAATGGTGGAATACAAAACACACTTAATGGTGGCTCAATTAATATATCGTTTTCTACAAATGCTTTTGGTATATCATAAATATTATAATCAGTTTTAATGTAATCTCCATATGCTTTTATATATGTTGTTATTGCATCAAAATATCTATCTTGTAACACAATTGTATTTTTCTTTGCCAAATAAGGTTTAATAATATTTTTAGTATTTATTATTAGATCAGTAAAAAAATATGAAACAGTAATTGGCATATCTTTTTTCCCTAAATTCTGTTTAAACTTTTTTCCTAAATCAGTATATGTCATTGCACCATGATTATATACAGTTTCATATCCTAATTCTTTTATTCTTTCACTTAATAATTTGGTTGTTGTTGTCTTTCCACTACAACATATTCCTTCAAATACTATAAAATTATTCATTTTTACTCCTATCTGTTATTTAAAACAGTATATCCTCTAAAATATTTGCTGTCTTTTGTTAGTTCTATTGGAAGTTGTGCATTTGAAATCAAGTTATTAACTTTTATCAAATGCCTATCATAATCATAATCTACATTTGTTGTATTTGGATTTTTCCAATCTTCTATTTCAAGCATTTCTTCGTAAACTGAATTTGATTCATCTTTTTCAAAATATTTAACTTTGTCATAAGAGACATATAAACGATCACCATCTTTTTCCACTATGCTCACTTCTCTTTTCATATTTGCAAATAATTTTATGTTTAATTGACCTTTTATATCTATATTTAATTCTTTAATAAATTCATTTACATCTTTATATTGACCTCTTAATTTAGTTCCAAGCTCCAGTTTAGATACATAAGGTTTTTGGGGATTACATTTGTTTGTCTTGTATAAAAAACCTTTAAATTGTTCGGTAACCATATTGCTACCTCTCATAACATCTCCTCTTTTTAATATAGAAAAATCATTATCATCATAGTAAGTTTCGTGTTTTTCTTTTTCAAAACTTTCAACTAATTTATATCCATTTTCATAAAGAAATTCAAGAAATTGTTTTGAAGTATATTTTTCATTCTTCTTTATTAAATATTTAAGTTCTCTTTCATAGTTTTCAAATTCCATATAAAATCCCTCTTTTCAATCTTATTTAACACTTATAAATACGCCTGTTTCCCTTGGAATATTTATAGCACCATCTTTAACTCTTATATCTTCAAAGTAGTTATACAAATTTAATAGGCTTTCATCTGAATATCCTGAAATAGATTTGGTTGACTTTAACCATTCTATTAAATCTTGTGTATTAGTAATTGCAAGTATATTTTCATAATCAAATCTTTGAACATTTTTAAAGTATTTACTTAAAATCTCACTACCATTTTGAAGATTAAAAGGTAACTGTTCCGTAAAGGCAGTAGATGTTGGTTCCAATTTTACTATTGCATTATGTAAAAATGGTCTCATTCCTCCATTTCCATCTGTTGCAGAATAAAATATTCCATTTCCCTTTAAAACTCTTTTCACTTCTAGCAATGCTTTGTTTAAATCTGGTACATGAAATAACATATGATTTGCAATTACAACATCAAATGTTTCGTTTTCAAACGGAATTTCTTGTATGTCAATTTTCCTTATTGAAACATTTTCACTTGTAGAAAATTTTTTTCTAACTAAATCTAGCATACCTTCTGAAAAATCTGATAATACTAAACTACAACCGTTTGGTAATGTTTCAATTTTATCATCCCAATGACTTCCATTCCCACACCCTAATTCTAATATTTTCATATTTTCTTTAAAATCATATTTATCAAACAACCAATCTGCAAAATTATATTTATTAGTTGTATATTTCTTATAAAAATTAATCCTCATTGCTAAATTTTTATCATCTGAAAATTGATTTTTTACATTTCTAGTTACATTCATAATTGCCATATATATACCTCCTTATCTTATAAATGGATTTTCTTTACCATCATAATTTAGATTATACTTTTCACACAAGGCTTGTCCACTTCTATTTATAGAACTATAAAATTCAGAATTACCTATAATTTGAGCTATAACTTTTTCATTAAGTTCTCTTTCTGTAATTCCTCTTTCTACATCATCTAGAACCATTTTCATAAAATCTAAATCTTTTAATTTTAATTGATAAAACAAATCATAAAATGACTTTTCTCCAGTCTCATCAATAGCTTTTGGAGATGAAATAGGATCAATAATCATATCATATAACTTCATGTGTGATTTATGCCATTTTTTTAAAGCATTATAAGTCAACTTTACTTTTGGGTCTACAATTTCATATTTATTATTGTCATATACATCATTTTTTACAATCTTATCTTCTTTCTTTAACTTTTCTGTATATAAAGTTCCGTCTGCTGCAAACATTTCTGAAAAAATTCCTTTTGTTATAATCCAATCATATTCTCTTAAGAACTCATAATTTTCTTTTAATTCTTCAAAAGTAGTATTATCATCAAATAAAATGAAACCTGCTTGAACATAAATTCCATGTTTTTTTAGGATATCTAATGCCCTTTTATTGTCTTCTAAACTAGCACTCTTGTTCATTCTTTTTAATGCCGTATTAGAACCATTTTCAATTCCACAAGCAAATGAATGAAATCCTGCTTCTTTTAAATATTTTATTTTTTCATCTTCAACCTGATCTGCTTTTAAAGATCCTCTTAATGAAACATTAATTCCTCTTGATTTTATTTTTTCACAAAATTCTTTTGCCCACTGTTCATTTCTTTCTTGTTCTAAGAAACTATCATCTATAACCTTAATGTACTTAACTCCCATATTTTGAAGTTGCTCCAATTCATCTACAATACTATCAACACTTCTACCTCTCCATTTTCTTCCGTTAGATAACTTATTAAAAGCATTGACTGAACAAAATAAGCAATTTCCCATGCAACCTCTTGCCGTTAAAATATTTACCGTAGATTTTCTATCTTTTGCCATATTCATAGTATCTCTTGCAGGAAATGGTATAACATCCAAATCAGATATTAAATCTCTTTTTTCTGTTCTTACTGTTTTTCCATCTTTCTCAAAAACTATACCTTTTATATCTTCAATTTTTCTGTCTGAGTTTTCAGTAAAATAATCAGATACTTCAACAATAGATTCTTCTCCCTCTCCAATCATTGCAATATCAAATACACCATCTTTTACAAATTTTTGAGGATTAAATGATGGTCCAAAACCACCACCCATTAATTTTATTTCTGGTCTAACTTCTTTTATTCTTTTTGCTAGTTCTATTGATTTATCATTGTTTGACATATAACATGAAACACCAACGATAGCTACCTCTTTATCATTTAAAATTCTTCTTAATACTTCTTCATCACTTAATCCTCCTAGCCATCCATCAATTATCTCAACATTATATCCTCTTTTTCTTAAAACAGCAGTCAAATAAGCTAATCCTAGATTCTCTTCAGAAGTTCTATGTGTATCTGGTGATAAAGTTGTTAAAATAATTTTATTTTTTCTTTTTCTCATAATATTTTGAAGGTATTTCTGATATTCTTGAATATTGCTATCATCATCTCCTTCAATATGGATAATTAATTTTGATTTATCTATAATAACACATTTTCCATCATGTGTTGTAAAAAGAAAGTCATTATCTTCATAGTTTAGTCTACACATATTTTTAACTTTTTCATTAGTAAGAGTCATATTTTTTCTAACGATAATTTCAGATTCCATATTAACTCTCCTTTATTTTTTTGGTTTTCCTATCCAAGTGCATAAATAATTTTCATGTACTAATTTTTTATTACTTTTTTTATAGTCAATATTTTTATCAATCTCAATATCTTTAAAGCAAAATGGATCTCGTGCGTATAAATCTTTTTCACCTGTTTCACATTTTTTATATGTATATGCCATTGCAAAGCAACCACCTCTACATATTTCAGCTTTGTCGCAATCTTTACAACCTTCAATATTTTTATAATTTTCTTTTCTAGTTTTAAAAGCTTTAAATTGCTCTGAATTTATAATATCAAATATATCATCTTTTAATAAATCACCAACTCTATAGTCATGCATATATACACATGGAGATACAGGTATTTTTCCATCTGGCGTTATAGAATTTATTCTCATTGAATAGATTCCACAAGCACATCCTTTAACTTTATTATTTTGCTTTAGTCCTGATAATGTTGGTTCACTTAATTCAACAGTATCACATTTTTCAAATAAATATTTATAATTTTCTAACACTTGTTCTTTTGAAGGTACAAGTTTAAAATGTTGTAATTGTATTGGTTTAAGTAAATTAAATCTTATATTAGAATCATATTTTTTGGCTATTTCTAATAATGCATCTATTCTGTCTTTTGTAAAGTTCCAGTTCATTGCACACATTATAATTCCTGATTCAATATTGTATTCTTTACAAATTCCTAATGCTTGAATAGCATATTTATAAACATCTCCACCTCTATTTTCATTATGTTCTTTTTCGAAAGGTGAATCAAAGCTAATATCTACATCATTTAATAATTCTAAGCATTCTGGATATGTATTTTTTAATGCAATAAGGCTTATTCCAGCAGTTGTTATACCTACCTTTATATTTCTTTTATTTAGCTCTTTTAATATATATGGTAGCATACTTTTTTTAACATCCAAACCATTAGTAAAAATTGGTTCATTACCGCCTAAATTAACTGTTTCAACATTTAATTTTTCAATTTGTTCTATAACCTTATCAACTATTTCTTTCGTTAAATTTTTTCCTTTCTGTCTAACTGAAAAAGAATAACAATGTTTACATTTACATGGACAGTCATTTCCTAATGTCCAGCCTATATTTTTTATCATATAAAAATACCTCCATTTCCAACAAAATTATACCATTTTATGTAAATTCTGTCAAATGGATTTTTATAATTAACCATTAAAATTCAGCTAAAAATATGTATTTACATTATTTTTAATTGAAAGCCATAAAACGATCTTAAACTAAAATCCATTTTATGGCTTTCTACTAATCTATTTGTTCTAAGTTAATCAATTCATTTTTTCTAAAAGTCAATTTTAATAAACATGGTGATTTTATATTTAATATTAAATCATCTTTGTAAACAAGTTTAACATTTTCATTTACCTTACACCAATTTAACAAAAAGAATTTTATTGAACCTCCATGGCTAATTACTGCAATTCTTTTTCCTTCATATTCTTTAATTATTTTATCAAAAAAAATATTCATTCTTTCTCTAGTTTGCTCTGCACTTTCTCCATCAGATGTTCTAAATGTTCTATCTAATAATTGTTCTTGTGAAGGATCTCTTGTTTTTTTATCCTTCATAAATTCTCCTAATTCTTTTAAATTTCCTAGTTTTCTTTCACTTAAGTTATTATCTAAATTAAAAATTAAATTATTTTCATATGCAATATATTTTGCTGTAGCCTTAGCTCTAGTATAACTGCTTGACCAAATAATATCTAAATTTTTCAATTCATTATTTTTACTTAATTTTTTTGCTTGTTCCTCTCCTTCTACTGACAAGATTTCTTTTTCATTAATCATTTGAGAATCTTCATTTGTATTTCTAATACCATTTTCGTCAACAGTTTCAGCATGTCTAACTAAATATATTATTGTATCTTTCACTTTACTTTCCCCCTCTTTTCTTTTTTATTATAACAATAGAAACAATATATTGCAATCATTTATTACAAATCATTTTTTAATTCAATAATTCATAATCTCATCTATTACATCAGATTTCATAATTTCTTCTAACATATCATTTGCTTCTTTTCTTGTTTCATCTGAGCTTGATATATAATAATTTTCAGTTGTTTCTATTCTACTATGACCTAAAATATCTGCAACATCTCTAATTTCTGCTCCATTTCGTAGAATCTTAGTTGCATAACTTCCTCTTAAATCATAAAATCTACAATTCTTTATTCTAAGTTCATTATGTATTATTTTAAAAGGATATTTTATAATATCTGTTCCTACATATAATCCATTATTTTTTGTAAATACCATTTCTACACTTTTTAAATTTTTATATTTACCTTCAACAATTTTATATTCATTTATTTTTCCATACTCATTTTTAATAGGTTCAAGTTCATATTTTTTATATTTTCTTCCATATTTTTTTTTAAAAAGTTTTTGTTTTTCTTTATATTTGCATATTATTTTATATAAAGTTTCTGATATCAAAACCTCTCTACAACTTCCTGTCGTTTTTGTTGTCCCCAAAAACCATCTCCCTTTATCATCTTTCTTTTTACAATATACTGTTTTGTTTATTTTAATAACTCTATTTTCTAAATCAATATCATTCCATGTTAGTGCAAATACTTCTCCTGTTCTCATTCCTGTATAACAAGCCATTAAAAAAGCACATATAAAAGTATCATTATTTTTAAATCTTAATAAAATTTTATCAATTTCTTCTTGAGAATAAATATGTTTTATACCGTTTTTTTTGTTTCAAACGAAAGTATTTTAGGAATTTGTAATTCTACTGCTGGATTATATTTCAAAAATCCAAAATGATTTGTTGCATCCCTAAAAGAACTTTTTATTACTTTTTGATAATTTCTTACTCCTTCTTTAGTCTTACACTTTTGAGCAATTTTCAATAATGACTGATTTAGCAAAAATGGTGTAATAAAATTTAATTTGTATTTTCCTATTTCCTCTTTTAGAACTTTAAAAGTTTCTTTATATCTCTTTGCTGTAGAATATTTGTAATTAATTTCAAAATATTCTTTCATCCAATAATCTAAATAATCTGCATAAGACATCTGTGAATCTTTAGTGTTGCCTCCATTTATATATTCATCATAAGCTTTCATTCCTGCCATTAATGCTTCATTTTTGGTTTTGAATCCTGATTTGCTAATGTATTTTCGTTTTCCATCTACTTTTGCTATTTCAAATTGATATTGATATACTTTACCACGTTTTCTAATATTTACCATTTTTTACCTCCATTCCTCTATATTTTTACACAGAAAAAAAGAAATGTCAACATATATTCTATGTCTACATTCCTTTATTTTCAGCACTTCTTGTTCGCATTTTGATATTTTTGTTGACAAAACGAACTTGTTTTGCAAATTTTCAATTTTTAAAATTTCTGTGTGACTCGCTATTTAAGCGTTCTTCCCGCAACAGTTCTTATACTTTTTACCCGAACCACATGGACAAGGGTCATTTCTACCAACTTTTGGCCCTTCATTTCTAATAGTTTGATTTTCTTTTACATTTATTTTTTCTCCGCCATCAACACTATTAATAGCTTCTAAAGCTGCACCTGTAATTTTAGCTGTTTCTTGACGTTTAACTTCTCCTTGAGCTGCTCTGATATGCATTAAGATTTTAACAACATCAAATTTAATATTTGATACCATTTCTTCAAACATATCCATACCTTCCATCCTATATTTTACAACAGGATCTTGTTGTCCATATGCACGTAAACCAATACCATCTTTTAATTCTTCCATACCATCAATATGATTCATCCATTTTTCGTCAACAACCTTTAGCAATATAACTCTTTCAAGTTCTCTCATTTGATCGCCAACATCTTTCTCTTTTTCTTCATAGCGTGCAATAGCTTGTTTTTTCAATTCTTCTTTAATTGCCTCTGGTTCTTTTTCATTTTCTTTTAAATATTCTCTCATGAAAATACCAAAGTTTGTTTGAATCTCGTTATCTAATGGTTCTACATCAACATGATTTTTTTCTGCATCAATATAAGTATCAACTGTTTCATCTGCCACACTATTTATCATATTTACCATATTATCTCTTAAGTTTTCACCATCAAGAACTTCACGTCTTTGTTTATAAATAATTTCTCTTTGAACATTATTTACATCATCATATTTCAATACATTTTTACGTATTGCAAAGTTTCTTCCTTCTACTTTCTTTTGAGCATTTTCAACTGCTTTAGAAATTATTCT
>CAKSGI010000074.1 GCA_934454005.1 uncultured Eubacteriales bacterium
AAGAAGCATAATTGGAGCATCAATATTATTTTCTCTAAGCTCAATTGCTTCAACTATATTGGCTACTGCAAGTTTTTTAACACCAAAGCTTAATAAGGTTTTAGATACTTCAACAGCGCCATGTCCATAAGCATTAGCTTTAACTGCAGCCATTATTTTTGTATTTTCATTCAAATGGCTTTTAATTACATTCATATTATTTTCAAGATTATCTATGCTGACATTCGCCCAACATCTTTTTAAAAAATCCCCCATTTATATCACCTTAAATCTAATTTTAATTTTTTGTCTATAACTAATTGTACCAATTTTTTACATGCTTTGCAAATTCTATATTATATTTAACTTTTTTTAATCATAATTTATATATCTCACTAACATAGGCAAACTAAAATTGAATTTTAAAGTTATTATTTTTGTCTTGACATATATAAATAAGCTAATATAATTATAAACAGATAGAAATTATTTATGCAATTTATCAAAAAGTAGGGATATTTGTGAGCAATAAATCTTCTAATAACATAAAAACTGCGTTTTTTCTCAACTTAGGATTTTCAGTATTTGAACTTATCGGCGGACTATACACAAACAGCGTTTCTATAATATCAGATTCAGTACACGACTTTGGTGATGCTCTATCTATAGCTATAGCCTGGGGATTTGAAAAGAAATCTATGAAAAACCCCAACAAAAAATATACTTATGGTTACAAAAGATTTTCTTTAATAGGTGCATTAATTACATCCATGGTATTGGTTGCAGGTTCAGTTGTAATGATATATAATGCAATACCTAGACTTATAAATCCTGAACAAGTTGATTATAATGGAATATTATTATTAGCAGTTATCGGTGTAATTATTAATGGATTGGGCGCATATAAAGCTGCAAGGGGAAGCGCTATAAATGAAAAGGTCGTAAGCCTACATTTAATAGAAGATGTACTAGGATGGCTTGCTGTGCTTATAAGCGGAATAGTCATGAAATTTTTAGACTTACCAATATTAGATCCTATATTATGTTTACTTATAACAGCATTTATACTGTTTAATGTTTTCAGAAACATTAAAAGTATTTTTGAAGTATTTCTAGAGAAATCCCCTGATAATATTAACATAGATTCTATAGTAAATAAACTTCTCGAAAATAAAAAAATTAATGATATACACCATATTCATATATGGTCTGCAGACTCTATAATACCATATGTCACACTGCATGTTAAAGTCAACGATGGATTAAGTACTGATGAAATTATACAAATAAAAAATACTATAAAAGATGAATTCAAAAAGTCAAATATCGAACACATTACGTTAGAAATAGAATTTGAATCCGAACACTGTAATAACGTCGAATGTGCAATTACAGATTCAGGTGACCCTTCCCATATAGGGCACCATCATCACTAAATATTTCACGACAATATAAACAATATCGTGTTTTTAAACACGATGTTGTTTTTTTAGTAAGTATTATTAACTACAATATTTTCCGCTGTTTTAATACCATCTACCGCAGCCGAAATTATTCCGCCTGCATATCCTGCACCTTCTCCACATGGATATAACCCCTTCAAATTTATTGACTCACATTTTTTATCTCTTATAATTCTAACCGGAGACGAAGATCTTGTTTCTACAGCTGTTAAAACCGCATCATATGATGCAAAACCATATAACTTTTTATCAATTTCAGTTATCCCTTGTTTTAATGATTCCAATACAAATTCTGGAAAACAATATGATATATCACATAAATTGTATCCCGGTTTGTAACTAGGTTCAACAGTTCCCACACTCTTAGAAGGATTTCCCCTTAAAAAATCTCCTACCAATTGCACTGGTGCATTGTAATTGCTTCCACCTAATAAAAACGCCTTTTTCTCTAAATCTCTTTGAAACTCTATTCCCGCAAGTGGATGATTAGTTTTAAAATCACTCGGGTAAACTCCAACTAGTAACGCACTATTCGCATTTAATTTATCTCTTTTATATTCACTCATCCCATTAGTCACCAGTCCACCTTTTTCGGACGCTGCTGCTACAACTTCTCCTCCAGGACACATACAAAATGTATATACACCTCGTTTATTCTTTAAATGTACAGATAATTTGTAATCGGCTGCACCTAAGGATTTATGATTATAAAACTGTCCAAACTGCGACTTATTAATCATTTCTTGTAAATGTTCAATTCTAGCACCGACAGAAAATGGTTTCGGTTCCATACAAATTCCATTATCATAAAGCATTTTAAATGTATCTCTAGCACTGTGGCCTATTGCTAAGATTAATATATTAGTTTTTATTTCATATATTTGCTCTTTAAATCTCACTATAACAGAAGTAATTTTATCATCTTTTATAATAATTTTTTCTAATTTTGTTTCGAATCTTATATCCGCCCCAAATGATATTATTTTTTTTCTAAGATTTTTCACGGTAGTTTTTAATTTATCGGTTCCTATATGAGGTTTAGTGGAATATAATATTTCTTCCGGTGCACCACAACTCACAAACTCTTCAAGAACTTTTCTAATTCTAGTATCCTTGATTCCAGTATTTAACTTTCCATCAGAAAAAGTCCCCGCTCCACCTTCACCAAATTGTACATTCGATTCTGTATTTAAATTAGAATTTTTCCAAAAATTATTAACGTCTACAGTTCTTTCATCTATGCCCTTCCCCCTCTCTATTATAATAGGATCATATCCTAATTCAGATAATATAAGAGAAGCAAACATTCCCGCTGGGCCAAAGCCAACTACAACCGGAGTCGAACCCAATTTTTTATGTTCAGGTAATTTATAAACATAGGGATAAACTTCAATAACATTTTTAGAAATAAGTTTTTTATACGCTTTAAAACTTTTAGATAAAACTACATCTATAGAACATATAAAATGGATATCCTTTTTTCTCCTAGCATCTATAGATTTTTTATATATACTAACCTTATCAATATATTTTTTTGATATATCCAGCCTTTTCGAGGCTATATTTATTAAATCATCATTTTCATAATCCAAGCATAAATTGACATTTAATATTCTTAACATTTTTATCTCCTCTTATATCTCCATCGACGCATTTAATCCCGCAACATATCCAGAACTCCATGCCCACTGCAAATTAAATCCACCGCAATCCCCATCAACATCTAACACTTCCCCACAAGCATAAAGATTTTTTATTTTTTTCGATTCTAATGTATCCTTATTAAAACCAAATAAATCTATTCCTCCTGCAGTAACTTGTGCATTTTTATATCCCATAGCTGATATTGGAGAAAACTCCCAAAATTTTAATTTTTTAGACAAAAAAAGGATTTCTTCATTTGATAAATCAGATACTTTTTTACATAAACTAAAATTGCAAGTCTTTGCTAGAGCCTGTCCTATTCGCTTATTTAAAACACCTATAAAAAAATTTTCAAGAGTCATATTTGGATGTAAAAGTATTCTTTTATTTATAAAACTTATAACATCCTCATATTTCAATTCCGGAAATAAATCGACAGATATTTTTATACTGTTATATTTGCGATTATTAATAGTACCAAACAAAGTAAACTCCGAAACCATCCTAGATATCTGAAAAGTACATATTCCTGACAATCCTATATCTGTAAACTGAAGTTCACCCTGTTCTTCTTTTAACTTTTTACCGTCAGCCACAACACTTATATTGCAAAAAGTTCTCATTCCTTTTAAAGACTTTACTATCTTATCGGAAACTTTAATCTGAGTAAGAGAAGGAAACGTTTTAATAAATTCATGTCCAAACTTTTTTAAATATAAGTAACCACTTCCATCACAACCCTGTGAAATATTGGTAAGTCCTCCTGTTGATATTATAACTTTGGAAGAATTTATTACCTTTTCTTCAGAAGAGATTTTAAACATTAAACCTTGTTTTTTTATAGACTTAGTTTTAAAATTTATTATTTCATCTCCTCCAAGAGTTTTGAACTCTAACCGCATTAAATCTAAAACTGAAGATGCCTGATTGCTCCTCGGATATATACGTCCTGAGGAATCTTCAACAATTTCTAAACCAATCGAATTAAAAAATTTAATCGTGGCACTATAATCAAATTTATCTAAAATATTTTTTGCTATTTCTAAATGATTAGAATGATAACTTCTTAAATCTATATTTCTATTAGTTAAATTACATCTCCCGTTTCCTGTTACCAAGATTTTCTTACCAACTCTATCCATATGATCCAACAAAATAATTCTTTTAAATTTTTTCTGTTTCTTTAATTCTCTTAAAAAACAAATTCCAGCCATTAGCCCTGAGGCTCCCGCCCCAATAACTGTAACATCAGAGTTAATATATTTCAAAATAGTATCCTCCACTAATCAAAAAACTTCTATTATAAATCTACAATAGAAGTTTTTATTTTAAAATTACTAAAAGAAAAATCCAAGTACACCATAAGACAATAACGCCATAATAATACCAGCTGTTAGTACTCCTAAACATATAGAAATCATAGCATTCTTAAACGGCATCTCTAAAAATGAAGCTATCATTGCACCTGTCCATGCACCTGTTCCCGGAAGTGGCACAGCAACAAATAAATAAAGGCCAAATGTTTCATATTTTAATACTGACTCACTTTTCTTTTTTAGCCTTTGTTCAAATCTATCAATAGCCTTCACCAAACGCGTATTTTTCAGCCATGCAAAAATCTTTTTTATAAATAACAAAACAAAAGGTATAGGAAGCAAGTTTCCTATAACACATATTACAAAAGCTGGTTGCCAATCTATATTTAAAAAACTTTTGGCAGCTAAAAGCCCACCTCGCAATTCTAAAATTGGCATCATAGATATCAAAAACGCTATCATTTCTGAACTAAAAAAGCCATTCAAAGCACTTATAATTTGATTAATTAAAGATTCCAAAATATCACTCCAAACTATTACGTAAAATTCCAATATGACCTTAAGTATTATTATATCACTTTTTCCTTTATTTTCAATACGGCAAAATTGTGGACAGTGTCCAAATTGTGCAGGTTTACAATACATATGTTACAAGAGTTCATTGACAAAATCGTTGTTCATCATAGAAAAGAAATCTGTGAAGAAAAAGTTCAAAAGATAGATATTTATTACAAGATGATAGGACATATAAAAATCCTCAAAATGTCAAAGCACGAATCAAAAAGCCTTATAAAGAATTTTGGGCGAAAAAAAAGAAGAGTGAATTGCCTAAAGCAATTACATTCCTCAAAAAAGGATAACCATAGGAAAACTAAGCCCTCAATGGTTATCCAGCATGGTGCGGGTGACAGGACTTGAACCTGCACGGGATTACCACCAGAACCTAAATCTGGCGCGTCTGCCAATTTCGCCACACCCGCTTATTACCTATTAATTATACAATATTTAAATAAAAAAAGCAAGTGTTTTTTTAGTAAGGAAGCGTCCTGGGTGTAGGTTTGTCAAACATATGTATTGTAAACCTAGATAATTTATAGGACTGTTATTATTGTGGAAATATAACGGTCCTTTTTTACACGCCTATCTCTAATCCTAAGCAAATATCGTTTTGCTGTGTTGCATTGTATAAATTAACTATAAAAAATTGAAAATCTACAAAGATAAGTGCAAAAATAAAATTTGTATATTTAACCCTTAGTTGAATAGGAACGACTACGGCTGTTTTTTACATTTTTCACATTTTATTTGTTTGATATTGCACGATTTTTGTTCTATATTATAGTTGAAAACTCTTGACATTTATACCTATTTTATGTTAATATATTAACAGACATGTCTAATAAAAATTAATTTAATTATGGAGGAATAAAACAAATGAAGAAAAAATTTTTATCCGTGTTTTTAACACTGGTGATGATTGTAACGGCACTACCAAAAACGGTGCTAAATGTTCAGGCAGAGTGGGTTAAATACGGGATTAATGGAAACTGGCGCGATAAATACGGGTACCCAAACGAAGGAACCCTATCTTGCAAATTAAACGATGACACTAAAGAAGCGACTATTATAGGAGGACGTAATTTTTGGATCACGGCGGCGAATCCTTACTCATATTGTATTCCATCAACACTTTCTATTGAAGGTACAAAATATACTGTAACTGCCATCGGTAAAGATGCTTTTAAAAGTATGAAATATTTAAAGACTCCAGACACTCTAAAATATATCGAAGAAGGTGCTTTCTATGGAAGTGAGATAGAACACGTAGATCTTTCAGAAAGTATAAATCTTAAAGTCATTCCAAAAGAAGCATTCATGAATTGTAATAATTTACGTTTTTTAGAGCTTCCGAACGGACTAATTAAAATTGATCAAGATGCTTTTAAAAATTGTCTTTTGGAGGAAGTAACATTTCCAGAAACCGTAAGTGAATTGGGAATTTCAGCTTTTGAGAATTGCAAAAATTTAAAAAAAATAGACTTGTCACTTGCTAAAAACCTTAAAAGTATTCCAGAAAAAGCATTTAGTGGCTCTTCTCCATCTATTATAAAATTTCCAGACAGTGTAAGTAACATTAGTCCGCTTGCCTTTTCGCCATTTACAGCAAAAACATGGATAAAATCAATAAATATTCCAGCTGGGCTATCATGTACTGACGCTACTGAATTTTTAAAACGCCTTTATGGAATAACAATAGAAGTTTTAACAATATCACCCAAAATAAAAGAAATTGATGTGTCTCGATTTAAGACTCTTGATTTTAAAAGATTAATAATCCCACATCAAAGTGAATTGAGTTCGGTAATTGGATCTAATCACATACCTACAATTGAAATATCTGAAGAGGCAGATGAAGAAATAAAAATAACAGAAATGTTTAGAGCAGTTGCAAAAGAATCAGTTAGCATAGATAATACTTTAACAGGAATCAGTAAGTGGTATTGTGGAGACATGTTTAGCTCGCATAAAATCTAGTCTAAAAAAAGAACATAAAGTTAGGAAAGAGCAGACAGTGTACTACTCTCATAAAAATTAGACCAAAAGTCTAACAGTTGGAGGCTAGTACACAGAGCTGCTCTTTTTTATAATAATATAACTAGGGTAAATTAAAAATAGCTATATACGTTGTACTTTATATATTTAATTCGATGCCGTTTTGCCACTTTATACATAATTTGGTTTTTTAAGTTGTATTAATTCTTGAAAAAAATCGTATTATATGGTAAAATACCTATATATCCGGGTGTGGCGCAGATTGGTAGCGCGCTTGAATGGGGTTCAAGAGGCCGCTGGTTCGATTCCAGTCACTCGGACCATAATAGTACGTATCTTTTGATACAGAGGAAAGGCCCAGTATTACTGGGCTTTTTTCGTTTTTAAGGCTGTTTTTATTGTTGTATTTTTTGAAAATGCCACCGTATTTTAGCGACTTTATCTTTAGGGGTATGCAGGGGGTACACTTTTTTAAAAAATTACAACACACGGATAAATTAAGAGAAATTTTTATCTAAATTCATGAAAATATCGAAAATGGTTGACTTTCCTAGAAAATATTGATATACTATTTATATGTAAAAGTACCGTTGTAACGGGAATAGAGTAATATAGTCTTTTATTAATTGTGCTAGAAATGCTCAAAGTATTTGTAAACAATAGGAGGAAATTATTGTCAATGAAATTTTTTAAAAAATTATTAGTAACTTTACTGGTTATATCTATATGTGGAACAAGCTTAAGTGTAGAAGCTTTGGATCCATCTATTGAAGCTTTAAGATTTGCAATAGATTGTGACGACGTAGATGAAATAAAATGTCAACTGGATGGCGGTATGGATGTTAACGTTATTCTTTCTGAAGATAACCCTAATACTACTCCATTGACATATGCAGTATCGTTTGAACATACAGCTGCTGCTAAATTTTTATTAGATAATGGTGCCGAAATTACTAAACAGGTATTATTTAATGCAGCACTTATAGGAAATAGAGATATCATAGAATTGTTGCTAAATAAGGACAAAAGTACCAGTTACAAAT
>CAKSGI010000075.1 GCA_934454005.1 uncultured Eubacteriales bacterium
GTTTAATTTTCAAGGTCCATCCCACTCCCTGTGGGCTGTACTTTATTATATCATTTTTCACTCGCTTTTGTCAAGAGCTTTTTGGGGATTTTTATTTATTTCTTGTAACACCACACCAAATTATTCCAGGCGTTTCTCTCGCCCTTCTCCCAACGCAGCTTTTTTAGTTTATCATACCTTCTCTTTTCTGTCAAGTCTTTTTTGGAATTTTTTCTCCCACCAAACACATGAATATGATCTGCAACTAAACCCATGGAGCAAATTAAAAAATTTAAAAACATACAATTTATCCATGCGTTTTTCAGGATTTATACCAATTGTATGTCTCTTTTTCAAGTTTAAGACCTTGTTTCCTACTCTTATCAAATTTAACATAAAGTGACAATTTCCTAATGATGTTCATGTTATATGATGCCTTTTATCTTAATATTTGTCACCGTACTTACATAATCTAAAAGTGTTTTCATAATTTCTTCTTTATATTATATCATAAAATAATGTTTTGCTCATATTTTGAATAGTATTCACAAAAATTTAATCGTTGAACTATTGACAATAAACTATAAATATCTAATCCCATGCCATATTTCAATTCAATTATCATAGTGTCTTTGATACCTTTAAATTTTTTATTCTATCCATAATAATTCTACTTGCATTTCTAAACTCCAAACCAGATCCATTTTCTATTCCCAGTTCAGAAACATTTATAGGTTTTCCATAATTTATCACCGTTTTTTTAAATGGTTTTATCTTTTTACCTTTTTTGGGCGCAATACAAACAGGGATTATTGGAGAATTTGTTTTATAGGCTATCATAGCCGCTCCAGATTTTGGCTTTAAAAATTCACCTGTTTTAGATCTTGTACCCTCGATAAATAATCCCAAAACATCATCATTTTCTAACACTTCAAAAGCTTTATTTATTGCTTTAACATCACTTTTTTTTCTCTTAATAGGAAATGCTCCCATTGCATAAAGAAATTTAGATAATATCTTATTTTTAAACAATTCATCTTTTGCCATAAAACATATCTTTCTTTTTTGTGATATAATCAAAAATAATGGATCCATATTTGATATATGATTAGGGCAAATTATGTATCTACCATTCTGTGGAAGAACATCACTATTATTGATTTCCCATGGGTATATAAATTTAAGTAAACATATTCCTATCTTTCTTATCACCGAATAAAAATTCCCCATTTATAGTTGCTCCTTTATTATAGAATATAGCCTACTAACTGACTGTTCTAATGTTTCACCTGTTGTATCTACAATTTTTGCATCATCAGCAGGTTTTAATGGAGCTATTTTTCTAGTTGAATCATTATAATCCCTTTGTTTTATGTCCTTTAAAACGTCCTCAAAAACTATATTCTTATTTTCTTTTATTAAATCATCGTAACGTCTCTTTGCTCGTTCCTCCGAAGATGCCGTTAAAAATATTTTCACTTTAGCATCCGGGAGTACAACTGTACCTATATCTCTTCCATCCATTATTACATTATTCTTTACTGCTATTTGCTTTTGCAAATTCAAAAGAAATTCTCTTACCCTCGGTATTGCAGAAACACTAGATGCTGCCATTGAAACTTCTGGCGTCCTTATCTTATCAGTTACGTCAATATTGTTTATATAAACGTATTGCCTATCATCTTTTATTTTCAAATCGATATTTATGGTATTTAATAGATTAGATACTTTAACATTATCTTTGTAATCAATTCCATTTAAAATAGAATAATATCCTATTGATCTATAAAGCGCTCCAGTATCCACATAAATAAATCCCAGTTTCCTTGATAACATCTTTGCAATTGTACTTTTTCCCGCACCCGCTGGACCATCTATTGCTACAGAAACCATAATTTGTTATTTCCTTTCTTATTATAAAAAATCTAATTTTTCAATTTAAACAAAAATCATAACAACTCTATATTGATATCATCTCTCCCGCGAGATGCCCTGTTGAAAAAGCAATTTGCAAGTTAAAACCACCAGTATAAGCATCAACGTCTATCACTTCTCCTGCAAAATATAAACCTTTTAAAAGTTTAGACTCCATAGTCTTAGGATTTATTTCTTTTGTATTAACTCCTCCAGATGTTATTATCGCTTCTTCTATAGGTCTAAAATCTTTTATATTTAAAGTTAATCCCTTTATTGTTTTAACTAAATTTTCTCTTTGCTCTTTTGTTATAGAGTTACACTTAGTATGGACATCAACTCCTGATATTTTTATTATAACAGGAATAATTTTCTTTGGCAAAAGTTCACCTAAAGAGTTTATCAAATCCTTATTTTTAAATTTTGTAAAATCACGTAACAACCTTTCATCTAGTTTTTGCAGTGTTAATGCCGGTTTTAAATCTACATCTAAACTATATCTATCACACTGCATTTCTTTTATATGAGAACTAGCACTTAAAATAATAGGGCCTGATACCCCGAAATGTGTAAAAAGCATTTCTCCAAAATCATTGTAAATAACTTTATTTTTAATCTTGTCTTTAAGTTTAATAGACACATTTCTTAAAGATAAACCCTGTAGATCTTCACACCACAAATCAGATACTACAAACGGAACTAACGAAGGTTTTAATTTATTTATTGAATGGCCTGCCATAGCCGCTAACTTATATCCATCTCCTGTTGAACCTGTCAACGGATAAGATTTCCCCCCACATGCAACTATAACAGATGTAGAAAATAAAGAATCTCCATTTTCAAGCTTAACACCCTTTAACCTTTTATTTTCTATAATTAAACTTTTAACTGTTCCTCTTATCACCTTACAATTTTGATTTTTTATAAATCTACTCAATGCATCAACCACGTCAACTGCTTTATCAGATTCCGGAAAAACTCTATTCCCCCTTTCCGTTTTAATTTTTAACCCATTTTCCTCAAAAAAGTTTATTGCATCTTGAGGCGTAAAACTATTAATAGCGCTATATAAAAACTTTCCATTACAGGGAACAGAACTAATAAACTCTGTAACATCACAATTATTTGTTATATTGCAACGACCCTTACCTGTAATCATTAATTTACGACCAACTCTATTATTTTTTTCTACTATTACTACATTAAACCCTCTTTTCGACGCTATACCCGCTGACATCATCCCTGCAGGACCTGCTCCTATTACAATAACATCTGTTTTTTTATTCAAATTTTTCATCATCAACCTTCTCATATATTTCATATTGATCCCACAAATTTTCCAATTCTTTTAATGTGTTAGTCAAACTTTTTTTCTTTTTTAGTGCAGTTGCAACTATTAAAGCATTTATCATACTAAGCGGCGCTACTAATGAATCAACTATAGATGCCATATCGCTCCTAGCTAGAATAACATAATCTGACGGTTTTATCATTGGCGAGGCCATACAATCAGTCATAACTACTACAGACGCCCCTCTGTCAGAAGCAAATTCCATAGATTTAACAGCTATTTTCGAATATCTTGGAAAACTTATTCCTATTATAACATCTTCTTTAGATATTCTAAAAAGTTGTTCATATATATCTGCTTCGCTTGTAGCTTTGACAACTACTATATTTTCAAATATTAAATTAAAATAAAATCCCAAAAAATTTGCAAGAGGCGCTGAACTCCTCGCTGCTAAAATATATATTTTTCTTGCCCTAACTATTGAGTCTACGGCACTATAAAAGTCCTCATGAGATACTTCTTCTAAAGTTTTTTTTATTTTATTTATATCCTGATTAAGAACAGAATCAAGTATATCACTATCTCCTATCCTTGACTCTGTAACACCCATTCTTTGGACAGATGTAAGTCTATTTCTAGTCATTTCTTGTATAGCTCTTTGAAGTTTAGGGTACCCATCATATCCTATCTCTGTTGCAAATCTTACTACTGTCGATTCACTCACTCCAACTGTTTCTCCCAATTTTAGTGCTGTCATAAACGCCGCTCGATCATAGTTATCCATTATATAACTTGCTATCAATTTCTGTCCTTTTGAAAACTTCGGCATCATACTTTCAATCCTTGATATTAGATGTTTAGTCATTTTATTACCCCTAATTTTATTATTCTTAACTTAAATTATCTCGTATAGACGTTCTTCTTATTTTACCAGTTGCAGTTCTTGGCAATGAATCAACGAAATCGATTACTCTTGGATATTTATAAGGTGCTGTTTGTATTTTAACATAATTCTGTATATCTTTTTTCAGTTCCTCTGATGGACTAAATCCCTTTGATAAAACTATTGTCGCTTTTACAACCTGCCCTCTAATAATATCAGGGGTTCCCGTAACAGCACATTCTAGGACAGATGGATGCTCCAATAAAACGCTTTCAACCTCAAAAGGACCTATTCGATACCCTGACGACTTTATTATATCATCTATTCTTCCAACGTACCAAACATATCCATCTTCATCTTTCCAGGCCGTATCTCCAGTGTGATATACATTATCACTCCAAACAGACTGTGTCTTTTCACTGTCCTTATAATAACCTATAAACAATCCACATTGTTTACCTTTATTAGTTCTAATAACTATTTCTCCAATTTCTCCAGGATCAACAGAATTTCCATTGCTGTCTATTATATCTACATTATATGCGGGAGAAAATTTTCCCATAGAGCCAGGTTTAGGTGAAATTCCTACTGGATTAAATAAGATAGCAGTAGTTTCTGATTGTCCAAATCCTTCCATAAGTTTCATCCCTGTAATTTTATAAAATTTATTAAAAATTTCTGGACTTAGTGCCTCTCCAGCAATAGTTACACAATTTAAAGAAGATAAATCATATTTTTCTAAACTTTCTTTTATAAAAAATCTAAGCATAGTTGGTGGAGCACAAAATGTTGTTATCTTATACTTAGAAAATAACGGTAACAAATTGGATGGTTTAAATCTATCAAAATCACATACAAAAATGCCAGCCTCCATAAACCATTGCCCATAGAGCTTACCCCACATAGATTTTAGCCATCCAGTATCTGAAATTGTCAAATGTAGTCCACCTGGAACTACATCTTGCCAATACTTCGCCGTCACTATATGAGCTATTGGATATGTAAAATCATGACACACTATTTTAGGCATACCTGTTGTTCCAGATGTAAAATACAAAAGCATTGGATCTGTGCACTTCGTATTTAACCTCTTAAATTTTGATGAATATTTTTTTATTTCACTATCAAAACAAATCCAATTTTTCTTTTTTCCCTTTACAGACAATGCCACCTTAAGATCACAATATTTATCAATTGCAGCTTGAGCATTATTTATGACATTCCCATCAGTAGTGCAAACTATTGCATTAATTTTTGCTGTTTCAAACCTATATAAAAAGTCTTTTTCCGTAAGCTGATTTACTGCTGGAACAGCTATTGCTCCTATTTTATGTAAAGCTAAAATTGTAAACCAAAACTGGTAATGCCTTTTTAAAACAAGCATTACTTTATCTCCACTTTTTATTCCCAAAGATATAAACATATTTGCCGCCATATTACTATAGTCACTTATATTTTTAAAGGTAAACGTATACTCTTCACCCTTATCGTTACACCATAGCATAGCCCTTCTATTAGGAGTCTCTTCTGCTATTTTATCAACAACATCATATGCAAAGTTGAATGTATCATCATATACAGGTTCAAAATTAATTAATTTCCCATCATAAAATGTTTCTTTACAAAACTTTTGGTGAATATTAATCATTTTTCTCACCTCTGTTGCTAATATCTTTTATCACAACAGCAATAAATTTGCAATCTTTACCTCCCACTGCCATCATTCCATGTCCTCTACCCGAGTCATAATAAATAGAATCTCCCGGGTTAAGTATCTCTGTATGATTTTCTAGTTGTACTTTTAAGCTTCCCGAAATAATATAATCAAATTCTTGACCTTTATGAAACGAAAGTGAAATAGGCTTATCTTGTTCATCCTTTATATATGGAGCTGTTACTAAAAATGTTTCTGCCAATTTATTTTTAAATTTATAGGCCAAGTGTTCATATTTAAAACCCTCTCTACGCTTCATATCTAATCCTTTTTCTTTTCTCACTATAGAATAAAACAAAAGATGAGGATTTTCTCCCATTAGCAAATCTATTATATCAACCCCTAGCTTTTCAGCACATTTATATAAAAACGTAAAGTTTAAATCTTCCATTGCATTTTCATATTTTATATATTGTTCAACATCCAAACCGACAAAATCAGCCATCTCTTTTTTACTGATTTCTAGCATTTTTCTAAGACCTTTAATTCTTTGTGCAACTTCAGCAATACGGGTTTCCATAATATCACACTCCACTAAATAAAACTTATATTAGTATTTTGATGATAATTTTTTATTCCCCTTTTTTTCCAAAACATTCTTATAAATTACAACAAACAAATAAATTAATATAAAACCTATAAATACTGCCACAAATGCTATTGTATTACCTTTACCTCCGGTTTTTACATCTATCCATAAACTGTCTATAAGAGTATTTATATTATTCGGAAGGCTATTAAATACCTCTGATTTATTTAGTACCTCACCACTAGGATACATAATTCTATTACTTGTTATTTTCGAATCTAGTAAATTGTATACTTCCTTTTGCGGCGTTGAATAACCTATGTGTTCTATATTTGCTTTAGCTATATAAGTTTCACACATAAAGTTTATATATTTTTCAGCAGCGGTTTTATTCTTAGAGTTTATAGGTATACACATGGCATCCACAAATCTTGTTGTCCCATTTTTAGGAATAACAAAACCTATATTAGGATTATTTTTAATTAAATTCATCGCATCCCCTGCGTAATAAGGAGCTAGTGATGCCTCCTCATTTCCCATTTTATCAAATATCTGATCCATAACATAAGCCTGAACAAGAGGTCTTTGTTCAATTAAATCATCAGATGCTTCTTTCCAATCATTTTCATTTACGCTATTAACAGACTTTCCCTTTCTTAAAAGAGATATTCCTAAAGAATCTCTAGAATTGTCAAACATTAGAATTTGACCTTTATACTTAGAATTCCAAAGAATATTCCAATCTATTTCTTCTTCTGTTTCATAAACCTTGTTTTTATTATAAAGTATCCCTACCATCCCCCATGCATATGGTACAGAATACTCATTTGACTTATCGTATTCAGGATTTAACAACCTCTTATCAATAAAAGAAATATTAGGTATATTATTAAAATCTAATTTATATAGCATATTATTAGCTATAAGTTTACCAATCATATAATCTGATGGAATTATAACATCATAGTCAGCACCACCACTAGACAGTTTTGCAAACATTTCTTCGTTGCTTTGAAACGTAGTATAATGCACATTTATTCCTGTCTTTTTAGTAAATTCATAATTTGTATCTATTGTACCTTGTGTCCCATCAGATATAAATTCGCCCCAACTATAAACATTTATTGTATTCCTTTCTGTTTTTGCAAATACATTAAGGGGAAATGTAAAAAAAGCAACTAATAATACTAAAAATACAGAAAAAATATTATTTCTCAATTATTTACCTCCCCTTTAACTCTAATTTTTTATCCTTAATTTGTCTTAAATTAATAAGAACAAGTAAAACTAAAACTGTTAAAAATAGAATAGTCGATAGCGCATTTATTTCAGGACTAACTATTTTCCTCGTCATAGAATATATAGCTATTGGTAATGTTTGAGTTGTTCCGCTTACAAAATAGCTTATAACAAAATCATCAATAGACAATGTAAATGACATCATTACACCTGTAATTATTCCTGGCATTATCTCCGGAATTACTACTTTAACAAATGCTTTAAAGGGTGTACACCCTAAATCTTGAGCTGCCTCATAAAGGTGTGAATCCATTTGCCTTAATTTAGGCATAACAGAAAGTATAACATACGGCAAACAAAAAGTTGTATGTGCTAATATCAAGGTTAACATCCCTGGTTTAAAAAGATTAAACTTTTCAAATAAAAATACAAACAAT
>CAKSGI010000076.1 GCA_934454005.1 uncultured Eubacteriales bacterium
TTGATAAATCCAAAGTAGTTAAGCGCCTACAATTATTAAACATAAAATTCATATGAGTAACATTGCTAGTATTAAAATTCGATAAATCTAAAGTTGTTAAGTTATAACATCCATTAAACATATAATTCATATCATAAACATTGCTAGTATCAAAATTTGATATATCCAAAGTAGTTAAGCGCCTACACTCATAAAACATATAACTCATATCAGTTACATTACTAGTAATAAAACTTGATAAATCTAAAGTTGGTAAGCAATAACATTCACTAAACATATAACTCATATTAGTAACATAACTTGTATTTATATCATTGAATATAATTTGTATAAAGTCAAAGCCTGCAAACAATGAGCTTGAATTTTCAGGAAATACTATTTGTTTTCCATCTTCACAAATTACATATTCATCATAAGTATTATTATCATTATAACTATATAATGTGTAGTTATTCCCTAAATCTATTGTTTGTGTACATTTAGATAAATCATAATCGCTTTTAGTACCAAAATATAGATTAGTTGTATTTTTAGGCAGGTTGTTTCTGAAATTATCTTTATTTAAAAATTCTACTGTGTCAGTTGCTACTGTAGAAATTTGTTCATCTTCATCAGAATTATTTATTTCTAAAGTTGTTTCTTCGTTAGTTTCTTCATCAAAAGAATCATTTACTATAGTATCATCTTCTTCTGCTGCTGGTAATTCAATATGATCTTCTTCATCTTTATTAGTGTCTAAATTATCATTTTGAATATTATCTTCATTAAGAGTATCTGAACTAGGTTCTTCAATTGGTAAACTTGTTTCACTAGTATTAGTATTTTCTTCAGTTGAGATACTTTCATTAGTTTCCCCATCTTCTAAAGTATCTGTTTCTTCTGCTGGTAAACCAGGTTCATAAGTTTCCTCACTTAAAGGATCTACTTCTGTTGCGTTGATTGCTTGAAAACCTACATTATTAAAAACAAGTAATAGATTTAAACAAGCCATTAGTAATTTTTTCATATTCTTCTCTCCTATTTCTATCTAAAAATTCTAATTTCTGAAAATATTAATGTTAAATCATGATAAACATGTGTTTTTATCTTAAATTAGCGAGTCTTTGTAAGAAAGCAGCCATGTCACATCTTGCTACATTTGTTAATGATCTAAATTCTTTTATACCATTACCAATATCCCAACCTTTAGAGATTCCAGAATGTGCTAACCATAATACATCTTCTGCATGTGGACTGTTCTTATCAATATCTACAAATTTATACCAGTCAAATTCATATGGTTCCCATGTATTTGCATCACCAATGCTTGCTTTAGCTGCTAGTCTTCTAATAAACGCAGCCATGTCACATCTTGCTACACTTACTAATGGTCTAAATTCTTTTCTTCCATTTCCTACATCCCAGCCAGCAGATATTCCAGCATGTGCTAACCATAATACATCTTCTGCATGTGGACTGTTCTTATCTATATCTATAAATGTATTCCAGTCACTTTCTGATGGTGTCCATGTATTTGAATCTAACAAGTTATACTTTTGAGCTAGTCTTCTAATAAATGCTGCCATATCACATCTTGCTACATCATTATAAGGTCTAAATTCTTTTTCATTATTGCCTACATCCCAGCCTTTTGAAATACCCATACCAGCTAACCACATAATATCTTCATAATGTGCTGTAGTTTCATCTACATCTGTAAACTTAATATTATCAGGTATTACATATCCTTTTTTTGTAAAGTACCCTTTATGTTCCAATGTATCAATTCTTGCATATTTTGAAGAATTATCCAACTCATCACAATATTTAGTTCCATTACCACCTACTAACTGGTTATTTCTATTAAACATTTCATTTGCACCATCAAATTTATCAGTAACAAATTTTTCAGTTGCATAAATTGTTTTTAAATTTTCACAACCGCCAAACATACCACCCATATATGTTACAGCAGATGTATTAAAACTGGATAAATCCAATTCAACTATATTTATACAATTAGAAAACATTTCTTCCATATTAGTAACACTTGAAGTATTAAACCCATCAAAAATAATTGTTGTTCCTTGAAACTGCTTAAACATTGATTTCAATGTAGTAGCATTTCTAGTATTAAAACCTGATAAATCCAATGTATCCTGAAGTGATAATTTTTCAAACATTGATGTAGCATTTTCTATATGTTCTGCATCAATATTCTTGAATTCAATATTTTTAATTTTACTAAAATTAGAATTTTTCAATACAGCAAAATAATCACTACAATCTTCAGGAAAATGTACTTTTCTACCACTTTTACAAATAATATAAATATTTGATGTAGAACCATCTTTATTTACATATACAGAATAGTAATTAGCTGTTCCAATTGTCGTATATGGTGTACTACTTAAATTACTGTAATCATCAATACTTCCAAAATATAAGTTAGCCTTTTCAGTATTTACTAAAATATCTTCTACAGTATTTCTAAATACATCTTTGTCTAAATAAATAATTGTATCTCCTATTAAACTATCTAATACTTTTTCAATTTCTTTTAATGCTGTATTAGCATTATCCAGTTCTTTTTGAGCATCGTTCTTTGCTCCTTCAGCAGTATTCTTATCGTTTTCTTTTGATAACTGGTCTGCATAAGCTGTGTCGTATTCAGCTTGTGTATCTTGTGCTGTTAATCCAGCTTGTGTTGCTACACCTTCAAAACTTACTAATGAGTCTTTTGCACTCTGTAATTCTTTTTCCAGTTTTGCAACTTCGTATGGATCGTCTTGTGATAAGAATTCAATTCTCTTTTCGATTTCTTTAATCTTTGTATTGGCATCATTGATACCCTGCATAACTGAATTGTAGTAGTCAGTGAACATCTTTACATATTGATCTACTGTATATGTCTTTTCACCTTCTAATAAACTCATTGTAGATGATTGGAAGTTTTGAACTACAACATTAGACTGTTTTAAGCCATTAGGTACACTGCTATTGTTTGGATCATTTTTAGCAAAACCCACTCCAGTGATTACGCTTTCAAATGGTGTTTCAGCTTGATTTACTGTAGCATCACCATTACTGATAAAGTTTCTATAGTGTCCAGCATGGTTTTTTGAAACATCATCATTGAAAGCGAGTTCTGCATTCTGTTTTGATTTTACTAAGCCTTTATCTAAAGCAGATTTTTGAGCATTGTAATTATCCTGATCAATGCTGCCATCCTCTAATTGTTTATCTAAATTAGCTAAATCTTCTTTATATTTTGTATCTAATTCTGCAACTTTAGCTTCATATGCTTCTTTGCACTTATCATATCTACCTTTTTCTTCATCAACCCAGCCTTCAAACTGTGCATTTACTTCTTCAGCACCATTGCTGGAATGGAAGACAGTACCCGAAAGGTTCTCTGAACCTTGATAATTGTTATTTAAATTGTCATAGAGCCAGTCATTTTCATGATCTCCTGTGTAAGAAGATAGATTTGCTCTTACCTGTGCAATTGCCATCATCTTGTTGGATACACCAAATTCTGTTAAGCCAAGTTCAGCTCTCTTTTCGTTTGCCTTTTGCAAATAGAGCATTGTTTCTTTGACGTTTTCAAGATTTGTTGCATCCCCCTCTTTTCCAAGTTCAGTAGGAATAGCACTGATGTTTCCTTTTTCAAATTTATTGTTAGCAGAATAATTTAAAATTTCTAATGCACGTTTAGCTGATTCATCAGTTTGTGCCATTGTTTCGTAGAAGCCTAAAGCACCTTTATCATAAACAGCCTGTGCTTGAGCTAGTAACTTCTTAGCATCTTCTAATTGTTTATTTGCTTCAGCTAAATCATTTGCAATGTTCGCAGTATTTGTTTTAGCTGTATCCAGTTCATTGCTTTTATTATTAAGTGCTGTTTTTGCTGTTTCAACATCAGCCTGTGCTTTCTTTAACGCATCTTGAGCTTCAGTATTCGCTAAACCTTTTTCGTCTGCTACTTTCTTTGCAGCTTCATATGCTTCAACTTTTTGGTTATACTCGTTTGTTGCATTTTCTAATGCTGTTTCTTTTTCTTTTACTGTATTTTGAGCCTGTGTTAATTCTTGCAGTGCATTTTCTATTTCTTGTTTTTTCTGTTCTGTTTCATCAGGTAATATTTCATCTAATGAAGTATCTTCTGATTCATTTGAAACTTTTTCCCCTTCTGTTTCAAATGTACTAACTGGTTCTTCTGCTTTAATGTTTACTGGATTAACAAAGGATATTGCAAATATACAACATGTAGTTATTAACCCCACAACTACTTTCTTCATATAATTTTTCATTTTTCTCCCCTCCTCCCCAAATGGTTTTATATATTTTTACTAACTATTATTTTGTATATAATTTTTTATTTTTCTTTTTAGGAAACTAGGAAATAACATCAGTGCATGTCCTATTTTATAAGATTCACTATTACGCATAATTTCATATTCTCGATGTTCTACTGGATCATAATTTTGTTTATCTTTAAATTCATAAATAATCTTTTGAATATAATCATATTGAGCTTTATCAAATAAGCTATAATCAATATTTCCTTCATATTCTGCTTTAATGAATTCTAAAGCTATCTGATCTCTGAACATTGATTTATATTCATCTGCTATTCTTAATTCATTCCATTGATAAGTATTTGTCTTTAGTACTTGTAATATATTTATAAATTCATTCTTTAATTCACTATTTTCATTCAACACTGTATGTATATTATAAAACTCATCACATATACTAAATATTTTTTTAGATGAATTTACTGATGAAGCTTCATTATCTACACGATAATGTAAAAAAGGTTCTTCAACAAAATATACTCTTTGTGCAAACATCCATACCTTAAAAGCAAAAGCAGTATCTTGATAAGAAGCACCTGGCGTTTCATTAAATTTAATTTTATTTTCAATTAAAAAATCTCTACGATAAATAGATGACCATATACAAGGTCTTAGGACAACAATGTTTTTATCTTCCTTTGCATTAGTAACCTTGTTATAAGCTAAGTTTTCTAAAACTTCAAAATAGATATCCTGGTCTTCTTTACCATGATATTCATAATAATTTGATTTAATTACATCAAGATTATGTTTCTTGGCTTTAAAATATAATGTTTCATACATTGTATCATCAATAAAATCATCAGGTTCTACAATACCAATATACTCACCAGAAGAATGTTTAATACCTTGATTCATGGCATAGCCATAACCATGATTTATCCCATCTATTATTTTGATTCTGCTATCATCTTTAGCATAATTTTTCAATATAGAAAGTGAGTCATCTGTAGATCCATCATTCACACAGATAATTTCAATATTATTTAAAGTTTGTTTACAGACACTCTCTAAACTTTTCTTTAAATATTGTGATGCATTATATATAGGCATTACAACAGAAACATTAGGTTTAATATTGTTAGAATTATTCATTACTGCTTACTCCTTAATATATAGTTTAGTTCTACGATACAACTATCAAGTTACTGATTATTTCAATCTTTGTTGTTTTGATATTTTAAAATTTATATACTTAGACCGTCTATTATTAGTCTTTTATTACATATAGAAAATATTGATTTACATCACCTGCTAACTGATAATTTTCAGTTAGAATATCTTGTATATTGTTAACATCACTATCTGTTAAAATCCATTTTGCTTCGTTTGAAGAAAAAACATCATGAATTTCAGTTTTTGTTTCCGGACTTATCTTTCCTTGCCATTCTTGAATAATAAAGTATTTGTAACATGGCATTAAATCATCTAAAAGATATAGTTCTTTAAACTCATTACCCCCATAAACAACAAAGGATTTTCTCTCATCTGTTGGAATCATGGATATTAGTTGTTCCCAACCTCTATCGTATCGTTGTTTAAAATCCCTTCTCATTGTAATAACATTAGTCATTGATTCTAAATTTGTTCCTAACAACGACATAATTGTAAATAACGAACAAATGACAGTCATCATTTCAACCGGTTTATTTTTATACGTTAAACTCATTACTAGATTAATTGTTAGCGGTATCTGAGCTATACAAACTAAAGGATATTGTGGAAATGCATCTCCACTCAAATACATACATTGTTCTATAATACCAGTCAAAAATAATAACAAAGTAAAGCTATATTCTTTTTTTAAAAAAGAAATAAATGCAACAACAAAAATAATTAATGCGACAAAATAATCTTTAAAGTATTGCATCAATTCTTCGGAATTTGCACTCAAAATCCAACTTTTTCTTGCTTCAGCATATTCGAAATTATAAATTAATGTTCCATAAATACACTCGTATAAAGCATTTTTTTGTAAAAAATATATTAAAAACGGCAAAACTATAACACTAAATCCCAACAAACCAGATAAAATATTTTGAATCAAATTAATATACTGTTTTTTATAAAGCAAAAGCAAGATAATAAATATGATTCCCGTACACAATGGTAAAAAATTAGTAATTCGAGTTAAAAGGCAAACACCCAATGTTAATCCATAAACAAATGCCCATTTTGGGTTATGATTTTGCATATCTCTACATTTCCAAAAGCGGATAATTCCAAATAAAGACCAGCTTATAAAAGGAAGACAATATTCTTCAACACTATTCCCATCACAATAATTCAATTTCATTAAAAATAGAGTAATGATTACCACCATACATCCATATATTGTGTTTTCATATAATAATTGATTAATTTTAAAAAAAGATAACACCAAAAAAAACATAAAAACAACCTGAATTAATGAAACACCATATTTTTGACCATTTCCCAAAACAAATCCAATCATATCAATCCAAAAGATAAGTGGGCCTTTATGATCAAACATTTCTATATATGGGGTTTTTCCAAAATACCATGCCTTGCCGATAGTCAGAAATTGTGCTGAATCTCTCCCGTAATAGAATGGATAAACAGGAGAAGTACTATACGAAAATACCATTACATATGCAATTGATATAAATATCAAAAAAACCAAGACAAAAACATTTATATTTTTCAATCTAATTTTTAATTTTCTTAACACATTTTGTATACAATTCTTTAAATTAACTATTTCTATCATATCTGATCATATTACCTTATTGATTAATTCAACATTTTCCTTTCAGTGTTATTTGGCTTATTTATTTTGTGTTGCATTCAAGTTGAAAGTTAAATTACTACTTATTTTCATATACTTGATATAGCAATTGATCTTTCTTTTTGATTACTTGTAAAACAGCAGGTTCTATATCAATAAGATCTTGTTTTATCTCATCTAAATGAGAAATATAGTTTTCTAATGACTGTTGATTAAAATCTTCTAAATCAATAATATTATCTACTCTATATGTAAAATGAATTGAATCCAGTTTATTGCGATAATAATTATCATATGAAATACTTAAAACAGGAACTTTTGAAGATAATGAGAAAACAGCCTGATGAAATCTGCTGCCAATATTGAACTTGGCATTAGCCACAATATATTTAGCAGCTAATATTTCGCCATCTAAATATATATCTTCAAAAAGAATATACTCTTTGATATCTTCGATATCTATATTCTTCCAAAGTTTTAAATCTCCTGATGAAAAACCGATAATATAAAAACCATCTACAATATGTTCTTCAATACAATATTTCATGAATGGAACTAAAACTGATGTCATTTTTTGTATTAATTCATCATTATTCCCTTTCCATTCATGTAAACAAATACAACCATAATTTTGCAGTTTTAGAATTGTTTTCTTCGGTTTTAAAGTAATTGCATCATCTGCTGTACGTATAAAATCAATTTGATTTAAATTCAAGTATTTATAAGATGCATCTCTAAAATCAATAAATTCAGCAGATACTAACGCTTCTCGTAAATCAGTAATGTATTGATGATTGCGTCGGTGGACAAAGGGATACACAATAAAACAACCAAATATGGACTGCCAACCTACTGAAATTACCGCCCTAAT
>CAKSGI010000077.1 GCA_934454005.1 uncultured Eubacteriales bacterium
AAAAAACAGAGTAACCACACATTAGATATGATCCTTGTTTTCTATTCTTTCTAAAACAATATTATAACCGTCACAGCCATAATTTAAAGCACGATTAACTCTACTAATAGTTGCAGTACTTGCGCCTGTTTTGCCAACAATATCACTATAAACTTTATCATCATTTAGCATTTTTGCAACTACTAATCTTTGAGACATAGCTTTTAATTCTGGAACTGTGCACAAATCTTCAAAAAAATTATAGCATTCCTCAATAGTTTCTAGCTTTAAAATAGCTTCGAATAGAAATTCTATTCCTTCTTCTTTTAGTTTAGAAATCATTAGTTTCACTCCTTACATCTATAAATATAAAAGTCAAAAAATAAATTTAAATTATTTCCTCAGTTATTATTTTAACACACAAAGCCGCAAAGTCAAATACCAATGTTGTTCAATATTATAGGCTATTTTTTAAAATTAATTGTTAAAAATGTCTGAATTTGCATAATTTAGATTGTTCAATAGCCATTTACATAGCTAAATATTCAAAAATACATAGTTAATATGTTGTTTTTTGTCTAAATTTGTAATCTATTTTTTAAAAAACATAATAAAATTTTACTGATTATTACTTCTTTATAAATTTTTTATAAATAGTATCAACTATTACGGCTATTGCATTATCACCAGAAACATTTGCGGCTGTTCCAAAGCTATCTTGAGTAATATAAAGTGCTATCAATAAACTCGCAATTGCACCTTCAGAACTAATGCCAGCTATTGGTAAAAATGGCAATGCCGACATTATAGATCCACCTGGAGCCCCTGGTGATGCAACCATTGCAACGCCCAATGCTAATATAAGCGGAAAAATTATACTAAAATTATAATCCATATTAAATATCATTAAAGTAGCTGTTACACAACTTGTAATTGTTATAATACTTCCCGCCATATGTATAGTAGAGCAAAGAGGTATAACAAATCCTCGAATTTCCTCTGTCGTTCCGTTTTCTTTTGCACAATTAATGTTTACAGGTATACAAGCCGCCGACGATTGTGTCCCTACTGCTGCTAAATATCCAGGAATTTGGTTTTTCATCAATTTAAATGGATTCTTTTTAGATATTGCGCCTGCAACTAAAAACATTGCAAACAAATATAATAAATGTAAACAAATAACTATTATAAATACTTTCCACAGTATTGAAACAATAGCAAATGTTTCACCACTATAAGTCATATTAGCAAAAGTTCCCATTATAAACACCGGTAAAAGAGGAACTATAACTTTATTTAATAGTTTAGTTATAATTTGAGAAAATTCAGAAAAAAAATTATAACTAGTAATCCCGATAGTTTTCTCTTTCATTGTGCTTATACCTATTCCTAATATAAAAGAAAACACTAAAGCCGAAGTCACATCCAAAATAGGAGGAATTTTAATTTCAAAAAATGGTAACAACTGCTTTTCCTCTGGATTCCCTATTAAAGATACAGCCTGTGCATCAATAAAACTCGGAAACAAATTCAAAGCAACAAAAAAGGCTATTAACCCCGCTATAATTGTTGAAACATAAGATAATCCCACAGTTATCCCTAATAATTTTCCAGCACCTTGTTTTAAATCTGCAATTCCCATTATTACAAATGCAATTACCATTAACGGAACAACAAATTTTAGAAATTCGCTAAATATTGATGCAAATGTAACTGCAATCCTAACAATAGATTCTGGTAAAAAAGCCCCTACTAATATACCTAAAATTATTCCTAACACAATTTTAGGAACCAAACCCAATTTTTTCATCGTTTCCTCCAATTAATAATAATATTTAAATCTATTTAATAGACTCAATAAAATAATAAAATTCATAATCTATTTAAAATAATATATCAATTTTATCAAAAATATGTAACTTACAATAAAATATATCGTTATGCTATCGATATAAAATATTATCATAACATTTTATATTTGTCAATTTTATAATAAAACAAATTAATGCCGCCAACCTTAAAATAAATTCACGGTTAGCGGCTAAATAATTTAACACACAGCAAACGCATATATGCATTAAATATATTATTCATCAAAATTAAGATGAAAAGCTTTTTTTAAGCTCATTAATAGTATACATTAAATGTTATTGTATATGCTGTAAATTAATTACAAATTAGTCTATTGCCAAGCCTCTGCATTATCTATCCCAACTTTAGATGCCACAAACACAGGATCTTTTCCCTCTTTTTTTTGGTAAATATAATCCTGCAAAACTTTTACAACCTTATTTCCCAATAGTAAAATTGCAATTATATTAACTATAGCCATTAAACCCATTAGAACATCTGCTAAATTCCATACTGTTTTGAAATCTGCTTGTGCCCCCCAAAAAACAGCCAATACACAACTCGCTCTAAACACATTTAAAAGTACTTTATTATTTTTAATAAATAATATATTAGATTCCGCATAACAATAGTTCCCTATTATCGAAGTGAAAGCAAAGCTAAATACTGAAATTGTAATAAAATGTATCCCAATTGGCCCTATCTGATTACAAATAGCTTTTTGTACAAATGGGATCCCCTCTAATCCACAATCAAGAGAA
The DNA here is from genome assembly GCA_934454005.1 of uncultured Eubacteriales bacterium. The sequence continues at coordinate 2,592 of CAKSGI010000077.1, forward strand.
ACACCAGAAAGCAACACAACAAACGCAGTTGTTGTACAAATCAACATTGTATCTATAAAAACAGATACAACCTGAACCATACCCTGTTTTACCGGATGAGATACAACCGCCGTAGCTGCTGCATTAGGTGCACTACCCATACCTGCTTCATTAGAAAATAGACCCCTTTTAACCCCTATAAGTAAAGCACTACCGGCAAATCCTCCAAATATAGAATTAAAATCAAAAGCACCCTTAAAAATCTCTACAAACATATTTGGAATCATATTTATATTAACTACTGATATATAAATTCCTACACCTATGTAAATAACTGCCATAATTGGTACAAGTATAGATGATATAAATCCTACTCTATGCACTCCACCATAAATAATAAACCCTGTTAAAACAGCTAAAACAATGGCAACAACTAAAGGATATATAGTTTCTGCATAATTACTTATATAATACTCCATTGACGAAGATATTGTATACGATTGTAAGCCATTAAATCCATAGGCAAAACACAAAATAAGCAATATGGAAAATAATATTCCCAACCATCTTTTTCCAAGCGCTTTTTGTATATAATAAGAAGGGCCTCCTCTAAATTCTTTACCATTTTTTGTCTTATACACTTGCGCCAAAGTACTTTCAACAAACGCTGATGCTCCTCCTACTATTGCCATTATCCACATCCAAAATACAGCCCCTGGGCCTCCTATAACAATAGCCATAGTTACACCAACTATGTTTCCTACCCCTACTCTTGACGCTGTTGATATCATTAAGGCTTGAAACGATGATACTTTTCCTCCTCCGGCCTTTTCTCCCAAAGATCTTATTGCATCTGGAAATAATCTGAATTGAACAAATTTAGTCCTAATAGAAAAATATACTCCACAAGCAATTAATAGTATAACAAGTACATATGCATACAAAACATCATTTATAGAACTTAGAATTTTATCAAATAATTCCATTTTAAATATCATTTATCAAACCTCCATTTTTATGTAATTTTATTACTATTATATCACAAAATCATTCATGCTACAATTAGATAAAAGCACAACAAGTTGATTTAATTGTAAGTTTACCAAGATTTATTAACATTTTCAATTGAAATAATACCATATAATTTATTCCTAATATATAAAAGTAACCGCCTAACATTCACAGAAAATCAAGCGGATAAGTTAGTACTTAACAAATAAACCTTAAATTTATTACTGTTCCATAATCCTTTTTATCTGCTCTTTTACATTAATAAGGTCTCCACAAGTAAGAATAGGTATTAATGTATTAATTTCATCTATACTTTTATCCCACCATTTAAACTTAAGCATTAAATCTATCAATTCATCATCAAATCGTTTTCTAACTTCTTTTGCTGGATTCCCACATACTATCGTATAAGGATCAACATTGCTACCAATAACACTATTAGCCCCAATAATTGCACCATCCCCAATATGAACACCTGGAAGGATTACTGCATTTTGCCCAATCCATACATCATTGCCGATTAAAGTATCGCCCTTTAATGGAAGATCTAATAAATTAGGAGCATTCATATCCCACCCTTCCAAAATATAAAAAGGATATGTAGATACTGCATTCATTTGGTGATTAGCACCATTCATTATAAACTCAACACCTGCAGCAATTTGGCAAAATTTACCAATTATTAGTTTATCACCATTAAAATCGTAATGATGGGTAACATGACTTTCAAAATTCGAATCAGAAATATAAGTGAAATCTCCAACAATAATATTGGGATTTTTTATTGTTGGTTTTACATAAGTTAAATATTGTATTCCAGGCACTGGAAAATAAATATCCGGATTTGGTATAATACCATCTTTCATAATTTATCTATCTCCTCGATTTTTAACTTATATTACCATTTAGACTAATTATATCACAATTTTATGCTCTCTTCTACTATTTTTAAACAATGTTCCGTAGTTCTAACCTATTAGTATCTAATATTCACAAAGTTTTATAAAAAAGAAGCTAGACCTTAATGCTAGCTTCAATATTATAATTATCAATCGAAAATAAAATTATTAAAAAGCATAGTTGCAAGTAATTAGATTTAAAAGTTACATTTTATATTTGCATATTTTATCAAATACTAAAGCAATATACATATAAGTCCATTACAACCATCATTTATTATTCTTTCTATAGTCTCCTTAACTTTTATACGTGCATCTTCAGGCATCCTATTAAGCTTATTATGAAGGCCCTCATTTACAAGCTCGTGCAAAGACTTTCCAAATATATTCGATTGCCATATTTTAGTTGGATCCTCTTCAAATTCTTCTAACAAATATTTTACAAGCTCTTCAGATTGTTGCTCAGATCCCACTATAGGCGTAACCTCTGTAGTAATATTTGTTTTCATCATATGCACAGAAGGTGCCCCTGCCTTTAATCTTATTCCATATTTTCCACCTTGTTTTATTATCTCTGGTTCCTCTAATGTAAGTTCTTCAATTGTTGGTAACACTATTCCATATCCTGTTTCATTAACACTATCATACGCTTCGCTTATTTTTTCAAACTTCTTTTGAGTATTTATAAGATCTACCATACAATTCATTAATGCACATTCATCTTTAATTTCCATCCCAATTTTTTCACTTAAAACTTTGTAAAATAAATCGTCATTAATTTTAATTCCTATCTTAGAGTGACCCACACCCAAATCTGCACCTAAAAGATTAACATTACTAATATATTCACATTCAGATATATTTTTTGCTACATCTTGAACCTCTCTAATCTTAGTTACATTATTAGCAGATTTTTCAATACTAGAAAATATCTCAGACCTTATCCAATGATCTTTATCCAGTGATGTTACCCACCTTGGCATATCTATTTTTATTTCTTTTATCGGAAATTCAAACAGTATTTGTGCCAAAATTCTTTTTATTTCATTTTCATCAAGTTCATTACAATTAACAGGAACCACAGGCACTCCATACTTATCGGCCATACTACTAGCAAGATCAATAGTTTCCTGTTTTGCCGGATGAGTAGTATTTAACAAAACAATAAATGGTTTATTTATATCCTTTAATTCTGAAATAACTCTTTCTTCTGCTTCTTCATATTCCTCTCTTGGAATATCACTAATAGAACCATCCGTAGTTACAACTAAACCAATCGTTGAATGATCGGTTATAACTTTTTTAGTTCCTATTTCGGCAGCCATATTAAACGGTATTTCCTCTTCGTACCAAGGCGTCATAACCATTCTAGGCATTTCATTTTCTATATATCCAAGTGAACTTGGTACAATATACCCAACACAATCTATCATTCTAACTTTAAATAACGAATTATTGCCTATATTTACTTCAACTGCATCCTCCGGAATAAACTTTGGTTCTGTTGTCATTATTGTTCTTCCAGCAGCAGATTGAGGCAACTCGTCTACTGCTCTTTCTTTGCTATACTTGCTATCCATATTTGGAATTACAAGCTGATCCATAAATTTTTTTATAAATGTAGACTTTCCAGTTCGTACAGGACCTACAACACCTATGTATATATCACCATTTGTTCTCCTGGCAATATCCTGATATATATTTCGTTCTTCCATTTGACCTCCTCCTAAGATATAAAAATTAAAAAATCATAGTATTTCAAATATAATAATAATCGGATTTTTACATTGGTATTAATAGCATCCCCCTTTTTGTTAAAACATCTTCAGTTATATTGTTTTCTTGTTTTATTAAATCAACAGATGTACAATAACTCCTTGCTATATCCCAAATACTTTCTCCTTTATCTGCATAATATATCGTAAGCGATGCATCTTTTTCTTTAGGGTTATCCTCATCTGCCGATATTTCATCTATTACTTTAAAATTCTCCATTGATGTAGCTATTGCTTTTAAACTTATTTCACTTTTTATTTCTACCGAATTTTTAGTATTTATCCTAAACGTCATAGATTTCAACATAGGTTCAACATCACAAGTTGTGTTTTCACCACTGCAATTCCAATCTTTTTTATGTTCAAAGTCTACCATTCTCTCGGTATAGAATGGTTCTCCTTTATCATCAATAGCTAAAATACATATATTCATTTTTCCTTTAAAGTTTATTTTATCTTCTTCACATCTCGCACTAGCTGATATAACTTCGTTAAATACATCTATTATTTCAGATATTCCTTCTGAAGATACTTCAACATCACTTTTATCAGTATAATTATCAGATATAACTTCTACAAATCTAGGTGCAGATGTTTGTTTATGATTGATATTTAAATTGTATTTTGTTGAATATACATCAGATACAATTTGTAGTTCTTTTTTCTCATAAGCTGTTACCATTACAGCAAATTTTATGTCTATAGATAATAATTCCTCTTCACTAAGTGAATCTGACTTCGGCCTAATATCGTTGCTTAAAATTTCTACTCTTATGTCGCACAAACTGTCCTCATCTACACCAGGAACATCTACAATTTGACTAATTGGTACCGTATATTCTGCAGATTCTATATTTCCTGTATCAATATCACTTAAATATAAAATTTTTATAAATGCATCTGCTTTAATTATTATTTTATTAGCTATTGCTTTTATATCACTCAATTCTATTGATATATTACTTTTTATTATACTTTCTATTTTGGGGTTAGAAGACCCTATTTCTACCGTTTCATTCACAGAAAACTGTTGATTTCCTGTCCCAACAATACTACTTACTAACCTATCCTCTTTTTTCTGCTGAATATCTTCTGCATCTACACTATTTACTATCTCTTGATCAATCTTACTGCACACTTTAGCGCAAACAGAAAATGCTCCATGAATATCTAATCTTCTTGGGCTTATAGCCCTACAATTCATATATTCAACCTTAACTTTTGTAAATGCCATTGCATTTTCAACCTGAGAATCAAAATTAAATGATAAAGAAAATGGTTCTTTGTATTCACAGCATCTAATTGTATTTTTTATTGCATCAACATAGATCAATTTTATAATTGCATTACCATCCACATCTAATCGATCTGCAGTTAAATTTTTTACATTTATCTGTGGATAAACCTGACATTTAAGTATTCTTCTAATATCTGGACAATAATCAGGTAAACTAAAATCTAAGTCTATAGACTGTTCCTGACATCCGTCAAACAAAACTTCATTTGTAGAAATATTATCCTTATTCATACTATAGTTCATATAGATACTCTCTCCTT
>CAKSGI010000078.1 GCA_934454005.1 uncultured Eubacteriales bacterium
TTATAGTATCAACAAAATATTCTTCTGGAATATCTATATCAGTAAATACATCTAAATCCGGTTTCCACCTTATTTTAGTTCCAGTATCACTTTTATTATATTTTTCTTTTTTTAAACCTCCTATATTTTCTCCTTTTTCAAAGTGTAATGTATATCTGTATCCATCTCTTCTAATATCAACATCCATATATTCCGAAGAATACTGAGTCGAACAAAGGCCTAATCCATTAAGCCCCAATGAGTATTCGTAGCTTTCTGCTGCATTATTATTATATTTTCCTCCTGCATAAAGTTCACAAAATACAAGCTCCCAGTTATATTTTTGTTCATTTGTATTATAGTCAACAGGGATTCCTCTTCCATGATCCTCAATTTCTATAGAATTATCAGAAAAACTTGTTATTTTTATTTCATCTCCGTGGCCCTCTCTAGCCTCATCAATTGAATTTGAAAGTATTTCAAAAACAGAATGCTCGCATCCCTCTATCCCATCAGACCCAAAAATGACTGCCGGTCTCTTTCTAACTCTATCAGCACCTTTTAGAGATGAAATACTTTCATTTCCGTATTTGCTTGTTTTCTTCTGCATTTAAATTTCTCCTTAAATATTACATCTTCATAAGACCTCAAAAGGGAAGCGCTACGCACTTCCCATTTTTTAGTCCTTGATCTCTTCATCTTTATTTTTATCATTTTTAGATTCAAAATCGTCATCATCATCTTCAAATGAGCGCGGAACTTTATCCTCCATAATGTCCTTAAATTGACCACCACTCATCTTTTCATTCTTAAATAAGAACTGAGCTACTTTTTCTAATTTATCCATATGGTTTTTTAGTATTTCTTCAGTTCTAGAATATCCAACTTGTATGATCTCTTTAACTTCGGCATCAATTTCATATGCCGTTTTTTCAGAATAGTTTTTAACATGGCCCATATCTCTACCTATAAAAACTTCATTATTATCAGATCCATAAGCTATTGGACCTAATTTGTTACTCATACCGTATTTAGTTACCATTGAATGTGCTATTTTTGTCGCACGTTCGATATCATTAGATGCACCAGTAGAAATATCACCCAAAACTAAAGACTCTGATACTCTTCCGCCTAAAAGAACAACTATATCTTCATACATTTCTTTTTTAGATTTGTATGATCTATCCTCTGCTGGTAATGACATAGTATATCCACCAGCAAGTCCTCTAGGTATAATAGAAATCTGATGAACAGGATCCTGTGTTTCACAATAATAAGTAGCTATCGCATGGCCACCCTCATGATACGCTGTTATCTTTTTCTCTTTATCACTCATAACTCTAGACTTTTTCTCTGTTCCGACAACTACTTTGATTGTAGCTTCCTCAATTTGTTCCATTGTTATTGCTTTTAAGTCTTTCCTTGCCGCTAATAGAGCAGCCTCGTTAATAAGATTTTCAAGATCAGCACCAGTAAATCCAGCTGTAGATTTAGCTATTGTTCTTAAATTTACATCTGGAGCTAACGGTTTTCCTCTTGAATGAACCTTTAATATTTCTTCTCTTCCTTTTATATCAGGATATCCTACAATAACTTGCCTATCAAAACGGCCAGGTCTCATTAATGCTGGATCAAGAATATCAGGACGGTTAGTTGCTGCTATCATAATAACACCTTCATTAGCACCAAATCCATCCATTTCAACCAACAGTTGATTTAATGTTTGCTCTCTTTCATCATGGCCTCCACCAAGCCCTGTTCCTCTTTGCCTTCCAACTGCGTCTATCTCATCTATAAAAATAATACATGGAGAATTTTTCTTTGCTTGATCAAATAAATCTCTAACCCTAGATGCACCAACACCAACGAACATTTCAACAAAATCTGACCCGGATATGGAGAAAAATGGAACTCCAGCTTCTCCCGCTATTGCTCTTGCAAGTAATGTTTTACCTGTCCCCGGAGGTCCTACTAGAAGAACTCCTTTAGGGATTCTCGCTCCTAAATCATTATACTTTTGAGGATTTTTCAAAAATTCAACAATTTCAGAAAGCTCTTCTTTTTCTTCATCTGCTCCCGCAACATCAGCAAAAGTTGTCTTACGTTTCTCATCAGACATATTCTTTATTTTAGCTCTTCCAAAATTCATCTGTTTGCCAGCGTCACCTAAGCCAGACGCCATTCTTCTCATAAAGAACCACCATAACAGCCCTAAGATTACAAATGCAATTACTGTTGGTAATATTTCAACTATCAATGATGTATCTTTAGCTTTAATCAAGTTATATTGCATTGGCGAATCTGGATGCTGTTTATCATATTCATCTACATAACCCTTAATGTCCGAATATAATAGCCTTATACTAGGTGCAGTATAATTTATAATTGTCTCTCCATCATTAAGCTTTAAACTCATGTTTCCTGTGCCAAGATCAAGATCATACTCAACAACTTTTTGATCTCTAAAATATCCTACAATATCTGAATATTTATAATTTTGTTTTGCAGATGGTTTAAATAACACAAATACAAGTAAAATAATAGCTGCCGGTATAATTACACATAATATATTCCTAAATAAATTACCTTTATTATTCAACGCAAGACTTCCCCCCATATTCTAAAAATATCTTAATTTTTTTCTTTATAAACTCTCTCTTTTAAAACGCCTACAAATGGTAAATTTCTATATTTTTCATCATAGTCTAACCCAAAACCAATAACAAATTCGTCCGGAATAACTTTTCCCACATAATCCGCTTGTAATCCAGTTTTACGTCTATTTGGTTTATCTAGCATTGTGCATATTTTTATACTCGATGGTTTTCTAGATCCTAGTAACTCCATAATATAAGTTAATGTAATTCCACTATCTAATATGTCTTCAACAATAAGGACATCATATCCTTCAACGGACATATCTAAATCTTTTACTATTTTGGCTACTCCTTTGCTCTTTATTCCTCCTGCATAACTAGACATTGCCATAAAATCTATTCTGCAATGAATAGTTAATTCTTTCATCAAGTCGGACATAAACAAAATAGATCCTTTAAGTACACTTACCATAAGCAAATTTTTATCCTTATAATCTTCACTAATTTGTCTTGCCAGTTTTTTTATTATTTTTTTTATTTCCTCTTCACTGACAAGTACTCTTTCAATATCATTTTCTACACCTTTTATCATCTTAACACTCTCCCGCTAATATATAATGATTACCTTTCTAGTATTTTCTGTAATTTTAGCATCATCTGATGGTCCAAAATCCTCTATCCATAAAATTTTATTTCTATCTTCTATTATAGCTAAGTTATTTCTTTTTTCAACAGGAACTTTTTTTTCATTAAATAATTTTTTTAAGCTCTTTGTAATTTTTCTATTTACAAGAGAGAATTGATCTCCTGGTCTTCTGTTTCTAAAAATAGCACTTAAAGATATTTTATCATAATCTAATGATTTATAAAACAACTTTTTGTCTATTTCTTTTAAATTCATATATTCATCCTTATCAACCACTTTAATTATGAACATTCTTCCGGGTTCTGTCAAAATTTTACCAATTTTAAATTTACTTTCCCAATTTATAGTTTTATTTTTTTCTTTAAACATCCTCAAATAACCATTATCAACGTTTACATAAATTTGCCCCGGAATTGTAACTGTTCCAAAGCCATTATCTATTATATCACATATTAAGTCAACATGAGATTTTTGAAGATTTACTTTAAATTTATTATACACTGCATTAATTATTAATCTTGTTTTAATAACTCTATGCAGCCTAGAAATAATTTTAAGATCGTATTTATCCCCTACTTGAGATCTTTTTAAATATTTATCAGAAATAATATTTAAATAATCACTCTCTTCTTCAGATTGTTCTTTTAATCTAAAAAAAGATTTTTCAAATGATGGATTAATCTCTCTTATTTTCGGAATAATATCTAATCTAATTTTATTTCTTGTGTAATCATGACTAAAATTAGAGCTATCTATTATATATTCAATGTCATTGTCATTGCAATATTCCTCAACCATATTTCTTGTAACAAAAATCAATGGACGAATTATATTCTCCCTTACAGCTGGTATACCTGCAAGCCCTTTTATTCCTGTTCCTCTTATTATATTAAATATAGCGGTCTCAATACTATCAGATAAAGTATGAGCTGTTGCTATTTTGGCGTTATATTTTTTCGAAATCCTATAAAAATAATCATATCTTACTTTTCTTCCATAATCTTCTACACTCATACCATTCTTTATGGATTCTTCTTTCACGTTTACTTTAAAATTATAAAACTCAATATTATTATTTTTACAATAATTAATTACAAATTCTTCATCTCTATCTGATTCATTTCCTCTTAAATTATGATTTATATGTACAACTATAACTTTAACATTTATACTCATAAGAAAATGAAGCAATGCCATAGAATCAGCTCCACCCGATACCCCTACTACAACTATATCATCTTCGCCTATCATATTATACTTATTTATTGCCAAAACAGCATTATTCTTCATATCTCCTAGTCTCCATTGCTGTAAACCTCATAAATTCTCCCTGCCAATGCAGTGGTACAGTCCTTGCTTCACCATGTCTATTTTTAGCTACTATACACTCTCCACTATTTCTATCATCAGACTCAACATCTTCAGAATCGGAATAATAATCCGCTCTATACAAAAACATAACTATATCGGCATCTTGTTCTATAGATCCAGAATCACGTAAATCTGACAAAACAGGTCTATGCTCTGCTCTTTGTTCACTAGCACGAGAAAGCTGAGATAACGTAATTACAGGTACATTGATTTCTTTTGCCATTATTTTTAAATTTCTTGTTATCTCTGAAATTTCTTGAACTCTATTATTTATATTTTTTCCTCCAGACATAAGCTGTAAATAATCAATTATTACTAAATCTACATCCTTTAATCTTCTAAGTTTTGCCTTCATTTCAGATACTGTTATTCCCGGAGTATCATCAAAATATATTTGTGTTTTAGAAAGAACATCCCCTGCTTGTATAATTCTTATCCATTCCTCTTCATTTAGTTCACCTGTTCTAAGTTTCGTCCCGGCAACACTTGCCTCTGTTGAAATCAACCTTGAAGCTAACTGTTCTTTTGTCATTTCCAAAGAAAAAAAGGCAACTCTTTTTTTTCCTTGAACAGCTACATTTCTAGCAATATTTAAAGCAAAGCTAGTTTTACCCATGCCAGGTCTTGCTGCAAGAAGTATTAAATCTGAACGATTAAGTCCTGTTATTGTATCATCTAAATTACCTATCCCAGTTGGAATTCCTTTATGTAAAGATGCTTCATCAGAATTCAGCATGTCAAGCCTATCAAAAGTTTGTATAACAATTTCATCTATTCTTTGAAGGCCCTGCATATTTTTGCCGCGTCTTATATCAAATATTTTTTGCTCCGCACTATCTAATAAATCAGCTGCATCCCCAACTCCATCAGCTGCATTTTCTATTATTTCTCTTGCTGTTATTATAAGCATTCTTATATCATATTTATCCCTTACAATCCTAGCATAAGACTCAACATTTGATATAGAAGGAACTATTTGAGCTAACTCTAAAAGATATCCTTTACTAGAAATATCATCAAAATTATTATCAGACTTTAACTTTTCAAGTACAGTAACATAGTCAACTGGATTTCCAAGAGTAAACATTTCAAGCATTGTTCGATATATCAACTTATGATTTTCTAAATGAAAATACTCCGGCCTTGGTAAAATCTCTGCTACCCTATCTAGACAATTCGAATCTAATAATATTGCCCCTAAAACTGACTGTTCAGCCTCAGGACTATAAGGTAGTTTAAGTCCATCATAGCCTGATGTCACCTGAATATCCGACATTTCTTATTTTCACTCCTACAAAATACTAACAAAAATAAACTACTCACTAACTGATACAAAAACTTTAGCCGATATACCATTATAAAGCTTAATTTCACATTCATATGTTCCATAAGTTTTTATATCAGTTTTTAATACTATTTTCCTCTTATCTATTGTAACTCCTAATTTATCGTGAATTTCTTTTGCTATTTCTTTAGAAGTCACAGAACCAAAAAGTTTACCACCCTTACCAGCACTCGCTATAATTTTAATCGTTTTGCCTTCCAATTTATTAGCATCCTTTAAAGCTTCACTTTTTTCCACTTCTATTTTATGCTCTTTTGCTTTAATTTCATTATTCAATTCATTTAGTGCTTGTGGATTAGCCTCTTTAGCTAATTTTCTAGGTAACAAAAAGTTTCTTGCATACCCATCAGACACATTAACAACGGTTCCTTTTTTCCCGCTCCCTTTAACGTCTGCCAATAATATAACTTTCATGATATAAATCCTCCAAAATTATTTGTTATAAATCATCAGTCCACACAACTAACATATTAAATAGCACTGATTATCTCTACAAGTTTCTCTCTTGCATACTCTATTGTAACGTTTTTTAATTGCACACCAGCCATTGTTTGGTGACCTCCGCCGCCCATCTTCTCCATAATAAGCTGAACATTAACATCTCCTAAAGATCTTGCTGATATATTAATTTCACCATCAGATGGATATATAACAAACGAGGCACTCACTCCCTGAATGCTTAAAAGTTCATCTGCCGCTTGCGCACTTGCTACCCTTATATCCTTTGTGCCCTCCTCAGCACACGCTATGGCACAGTTATTAAATATTTCTGCTCCTGATACAAGCTGATATTTAACCTTATAAGTATCTATAGAGTTAGAAAACATTCTCTTAACTTCTACTGTATCTGCACCTCTACGCCTTAAATAAGACGCTGCATCAAATGTCCTCGATCCTGTCTTCAAAACAAAGTTTTTAGTATCAAGCATAATCCCCGCCAGTAATGATTCTGCTTCTATTCTAGTAAGGACATTATCGCTTAAATACTGCACCAGCTCTGTTACCATCTCTGAAGCAGATGAAGCATATGGTTCATGATAAAACACCAATGCATTATTTATATGATTTACCATCATTCTATGATGATCTATAACAACAACCTTATCACACTTTTTATATATTTCTTTGCTTTCAATAAAACTATCTGAATGCGTATCAACGATAATAAGTAATGTTTTATCTGTAATCTTATCTATTGCATCCTCAGGTGATAAAAACATATTAAAAGTATTTTTCTTCTCTATACTTTCAACTAACGATAAAGCAAGCGTTTCTTTTTTATTAACAACAACATACGCTTCTTTATTTTGACCTTTAGTAACTGCGCTCCACATCCCAATTGAAGCTCCTACGCTATCTAAGTCAGAAAACTTATGCCCCATGATAAGAACTCGGTCGCTAGATTTAATATGTTCTGAAAGAGCAGTAGCTATAACTCTTGTTCTAACTTTACTTCTTTTTTCAAACCCTCTAGAAACTCCACCAAAAAACTTATACTTTTCAAAGCTCTTAATAACAACCTGATCGCCACCTCTGCCAAGTGCCATATCTAAAGCTCTCCTAGCCCAAAATTCACACTCTTTAAGAGTTCTCCCATTTCTACCAAGCCCTACTGAGATAGTAGCCCAAGTTGTATCATTTAATTTTATGTTTCTTATTTCTTCTAATATCTTAAATTTCTCATTTATAAATTTTTTCACATGGCGTTCTTCCATTATTACCATATATCTATCGCCATTTAGTTTTTTAAAAAAACCGGTTGTACTCGCCGCCCATTTTTGTAAGGTTGATTCAACTTTTGCAACTATCTGAGCATCTTCACCATCTATGCA
>CAKSGI010000079.1 GCA_934454005.1 uncultured Eubacteriales bacterium
TCAATAAATTTTTATCATATAATATAATTTGTTTGTTAAAAATTTCAAGCAACATACTAAAAAATAAAATACAATAGTAAATATTTAATATTTTTAGTGACATTAATTCACACAAGAAATAATTTCAACTGAACAGCATCTAATTGAAGTTTATTTATATTTACCTCGAATCATAAATTTAATACTATTTTCAGTTCTCTTCCCTATAAACAAACTTACAGAATATTTTCTCAAAATTTTTATTTACTATCACGTTTATATCATATATATTATAGATTTTTAAATTAAAATGATTATCTACAAGTAAGATATTTTTAAACTTATTTATAATTTGTATTTATATATAAATTATGATATACTTTCTAATATATATAGTTATAAAAATAAATTTTAATAATTATTGGTTAAAATATAATTAATACTAAAACTAGAGGTGACATTATATGAAAATAACACAAACTACAAATGGAGATCAAGTTTTGGTAGCTGTAGAAGGAAGTCTTGACTCCTCTGAGTCTCATAAACTAGAAAATGTCCTAAATGACATTTTAAACGGAAAACGAGTAAACCTAGTAATAGATTTTTCTAAACTGGAATATTTAAGCAGCTCAGGCTTAAGAGTATTATTAGGCGCACAAAAAATGACAAATGAATCAATTGGCAACCTAGTTATAAAAAATGTTAATCCTGATATTATGGAAATATTTAAACTAACCGGTTTTTCTGATTTTTTAAATATTGAATCAGAATAATTAAATTTTTTATTCTCTATTCTTCCATCGAATAGAGAATTTTTATATATTATAACAATGTCCTTTCTTTATTAAGACAACCGCTATCAAGTAACAACTTATTAAAAGTAGTGAAAAATTATTTTTTGATTTTAATAATATATAAAATCCTATTATAGCTAAAGGAAATAATATTACAAACGATACAAACTTTAATATAACAACCGATTTATGTTCATCAAATTTGCTAGATAAAAAAATATATAGAATCTGTCCTCCGTCTAAAGATTCTATAGGTAATAAATTAAACACACATAAAAATAAATTTTCTGATATTGATAATACTGTATTTTGACTTCCCATTACATAATGTAATAAATATAATATTCCCACTCCAAACAAATTAGCAAGTGGGCCACCTATTAATATAAAAATATCTTGAACATAATTTCTTTTATTTCTATCATAGTCTTTAATATTTACATCAAATACTCCAAAGGCTATCTCTGACGGTTTGCTACCAACAAATATCATAACTAAAATATGGCCTAACTCATGTATCAACGCAGCACTTAATCCATAAACCATCATTTTTGACGATTCTATCAGCACAAATGTGCTTATCAAAGCTATAAATAAAAAACTAATTCTTATCTTTATCCCAAATAATTTAAATATCATTATATAATCCTTTTAATAAAGGTTTGGGATCATAATTTTCACCATTCACCCTTAACTCCAGGTGTAAATGATTACCTGTAGAATTGCCAGTATCTCCAACATCCGCAATATGGTCTTCTACAGATACCTTGTCCCCCTTATGTGCATTTAATTTACTACAATGAGCATAAAGTGTTTCAATATTATTATCATGGTTAATAATCACATATTTACCATAAATTTGATCTTCGCCAGCCGCTTTAACTGTCCCGGGAAATATTGGATGTATTGCTTCGCCTGCATCCGCGCCTATATCCAAGCCATAATGCATTTTATTTTCACCATCTAATTCTCTCAATCCAAAATTAGATGTTATTATTCCCTTAGCTAATGGTGCAGATGGAGTAACAGATAAACACATCGGAAATCCTGCGTCATTTTTAACAACTGAGCAACTTTTAGATAAATCAAATTCATCATTGATATCTTTACAATTTATTATATTTGAAAAAGCCTCTCTGTACCCATCAATACTATTATCTATAATTAAAGAATCATTAAGTTTTTCATTATACCAATTACAAACCATGTCAAAATTTTCTTTGCTAAAATTTTTTAACAATATAAAAGCTAGTACAATAATTGTACATACTATTATTTGCACCAATATATATATCTGAGATCCTTCACATTTAATAGAAACTTTCTTTTCTATTACTTCATCACTAATTTCGTTTTCTCTAATATTGTCGTATGTATTGTCATTCATATGCTGATTTATTTCTCCTTACATATTTGATATTAAATAATATACATTATGAATAGAAAATATTACAGCATAAAATATTTATTTAGAAATCATTCTCCTAGCAATGTTTCAACTGGTACATTTAATATATTAGATATCGCCAGTAATTCTATATCAGTAGCTATTCTAACCTGGCCTTCTAATTTAGACAACGCAGATGCACTTATATCTATTCCTCTAACTTGCAATTGTACCAATAATTCTTTTTGTTTCATACCTTTTTCTTTTCTGATTTTTTCAACTTTTGCCCCAATAATATTTTTATCACCAAACTCTTTTGCCCTTATTTTCATAATCATTTCCCACCCAAATAGATCCTTTAATTAATTTTTTAAGTAATACAAACAATATCCTTGTTTTCGCTCTATTAAACAACTATAAATTTCAAGCACATTAAATTTTCTGCTTATATCCTTATAAATAAAAACTAGCCACCCTACTGGGTAGCTAATATAGTGTTGGCATTTTCTTATTTTCCCAGGCCGTCACCAGCCAAGTATCTTCAGCACCATCGAGCTTAACTTCCGTGTTCGGTATGGGAACGGGTGTACCTTCGACGTCATTAACACCAACTATTATTTTTTATCTCTCTAGGACAATTTATATTTTATCACTTAATAATTAAAAAGTCAAGTGTTTTTTAAAAAATTTTTTCAAACCCTATTTTTTAATCAGAGATTATTAACATATGTAAATTTTAGATATTGTTTTTATTAATGTACTCGTTGCAAAATTTGTTTATTATGCAGTTATCACATTTTGGATTTCTCGCGGTACAAATTTTTCTGCCATGTATAACCAACCTATGACAAAAATCACTAGACTCATTTTCATCAATAATATCTTTTAATATATATTCTATTTTCCTTGCATCATTTAAATTATGAAATCCTATACGCCTTGTAATTCTAATACAATGTGTATCTACAACCACCGCAGGTTTACCAAATATATCTCCCAAAATCAAATTTGCAGTTTTTCTGCCTACCCCAGGTAAACTAGTAAGCTCCTCCATCGTATCTGGTACACTTCCATTAAAATCATCTCTTATTTTTTTGCACATTTCCACTATATCTTTAGACTTGGTTTTATAAAGGCCACACGAAGCAATATACCTTTGAACCTCTTCTACATCCGCATCTGCGAAATCATTAACATTAGAAAATCTTTTAAAAAGCGCTGGTGTTACAATATTAACTCTAGCATCTGTGCATTGAGCTGCTAATCTTGTAGATATTAACAGCTGCAATGGATCTTTATATTCAAGTGAACAATTTGCATCAGGATATTCCTTCTTTAAGGCTTCTACCACTAATTTAGCTAATTCTTTCTTATTCATTGATTTTAATCTCCTTCCTTTAAGCATGATAATATCATAAAATATAAAAAATTACAATCATATTCTTTTTACAAAATAATTACATGAAAAAAGTGTAAAAAATGAGATTGTAATCAGTATAAAAATCAGTTATACTTTAATGGATATAAATATAGATAGGAGTTGTTATTTTGAACATTGCTTCTGATAATATAAACTTTTTAAAAAATATTGATAAAAATCTTTGGGATGCTATGGCTTTAGAGTTATCAAGACAACGTAAAAATTTAGAATTAATAGCGTCAGAAAATATAGTTTCTCCTGCAGTTTTAGCCACCATGGGTAGTATCCTTACAAACAAATACGCAGAAGGTTATCCTGGAAAAAGATATTACGGTGGATGTGAATATGTAGATATTATTGAAAAAATAGCTATAGATAGAGCTAAAAAACTTTTTAATGCAGAGCATGCAAATGTTCAAGCCCATTCTGGGGCCCAAGCAAACTCTGCTGTTTATTTTGCGATGTTAAATCCAGGCGATGTCGTAATGGGAATGAATTTGTCAGAGGGCGGGCATTTGACACACGGATCTCCTGTAAATATTTCTGGAAAATATTATAATTTTGTATCATACGGTGTAGACAGTGAAACTCACATGATAAATTATGATAAAGTACTAGATCTAGCACTTAAAACTAAGCCAAAACTTATAGTATGTGGTGCTAGTGCGTATCCAAGAATAATAAACTTTAAAAAATTCAGGGAAATAGCCGATGCTTGTTCCGCATATTTAATGGTTGACATGGCACATATAGCAGGATTAGTTGCAGGTGGATTGCACCAGAATCCTGTACCTTATGCAGACTTTGTAACATCTACCACACACAAAACACTTCGTGGACCAAGAGGCGGATTAATTTTGTGCAAAGAAAAATATGCTAAACTTATAGACAAAGCCATTTTTCCTGGTACTCAGGGAGGACCTCTAATGCATACTATTGCCGCCAAAGCTGTTTGTTTTAAAGAAGCTTTAGATCCGCAATTCAAAATATATGCTCAAAAAACTGTATCTAACTGTAAGGCTCTATCAAACGGCCTTATATCTCGAGGACATAAACTGATATCTGGTGGAACTGATAATCATCTCTTACTATTAGATCTACGAAATACTAATATAACTGGAAAAGAACTTGAACAAAAATTAGATAGTGTTAATATAACAGTAAATAAAAACACTATTCCAAACGAACCATTAAGCCCATTTGTAACAAGTGGAATAAGAATAGGCACTCCAGCTGTAACAACTAGGGGGTTAAATGAAAATGATATGGACAAAATAGCAGATTTTATAGACCTAATAATAGAGGACTTTGATTCCAACGCAAATAAAGTTAAACTAGGAGTAAAAGAAATATGCGATAAATACCCTATTTATTGATAACTTGGAGGTACAAAATGTCCAAACCCTTAGCCGATATGTTAAGACCTCAATCAATAGATAATATAGTTGGTCAAAAACATTTACTTGGCAAAAATAAAGTTCTTAGAAAAATAATAGAATCTAAAAATATTCCTAATATGATATTTTATGGTCCCCCTGGTGTTGGAAAAACTACTCTTGCATCAATAATCTCAAAAGAAACTAATAAAACACTATACAAGTTGAATGGAACAACTGCATCAACATCGGATATAAAAGATATTATATCTGATCTCGGAACATTTAATGCCCAAAATGGAATATTATTATATTTAGATGAAATTCAATATCTAAATAAAAAGCAGCAACAAACACTTCTTGAATTCATAGAAACCGGAAAAATAACCTTAATCGCCTCTACTACTGAAAATCCTTATTTTTACGTCTACAACGCAATTTTAAGCAGATGCACGGTTTTTGAGTTTAAATCTGTTGAGTCAGAAGAAATAAAGAAAGCTGTAAAACGTGCATTTACAGTTTACTCCAGAGAAATAAACAAAAACATCAGTCTAGATGAAAACGTTCTAGATTACATATCTACTGCTTGCTCCGGAGATGTTAGAAAAGCTATAAACACTGTTGAATTGGCTACCATTTCAAGCTTAAATGAAAAAGACAATATCAAAATAAATATTGACACTGTAAAACAAATTGCCGAAAAAAATGTTTTAAATCATGATAAAAGTGGAGACTCTCACTATGATTTGTTATCCGCTTTTCAAAAATCTATGCGAGGTTCCGATCCAAATGCCGCTATACATTATTTATCAAGACTCCTAGAATCTGGGGATTTAATTTCTGCAAGCAGACGACTAATGATTTGCGTTTGCGAAGACGTCGGATTGGCATACCCTCAAGCAATTCCTATAGTAAAATCATGTGTTGATATTGCATTCCAAGTCGGTCTTCCAGAAGCTCGCATACCATTAGCCGATGCAGTAATTCTTGTATGTAATTCTCCAAAATCAAATTCCGCATATTTGGCCATAAATTCTGCAACGGAAGACATCAAAGCTGGTAAATCCGGAAATATCCCAAGGCATTTGCAAAACAAGCATTTCGACGGAGAAGATAATCAAAACAAAGGCCAATTTTATAAATACCCTCACGACTATAAAAATTCATATGTAAAACAAACCTATCTCCCAAACATCTTAGAAAATAAAATTTATTATAATTTTGGAAAAAATAAAAACGAGCAATTATTTAAAGAATATTGGGACAAAATAAAAAAGGATAATTAAAAATTTTATTTATAAAAAATATTATCATTATATTGATTTCATCCGGAGTTTGTGATAGAATTTTATTGTACTGTTCTTATGAGGTGTATTTATAAATGAATTTAACTTCACTTAACAGTTTATCTTATGGTATATATGTAATAGGCGTTAAAGGAGAAACTTATCCATCTGCAAGTATTGTTAATACTGTATTTCAGGTGACTTCTTCTCCTGCTATTATAGCTGTAAGTATAAACAACAAGAATTATACTAATAAGTGTATAAAAAAATCAAAACTTTTCACTGTCTCAGTCTTATCTGAAGATACACCAGGTACGATTATTGGTGCTTTAGGTTTTACCTCTGGAAAAGAAGTAGACAAGCTAAAAAATATAAATCATAAAATTTTAAACAATGGGTTACCTGTTATAGAGGAAAAATGTTGTTGCTGGTTTGAATGTGAAGTTACTGACAGCATAGAAACCTCAACCCACACAATATTTTTAGCTAAAATTACTAATTCAAGCGATAAAACAAAAAGAACACCTATGACATATTCATACTATCAGAATGTTATAAAGGGTAGTACCCCTAAAAATGCACCAACTTATCAAGAAAAATTTGAGTCTAGCAACTCAGACGCTTATGTTTGTACACTTTGTGGATATGTTTATAGAGGTAAAATCTCTTTTACAGATTTACCTGAAGATTGGATTTGCCCTATATGTAGTGCTCCAAAATCTGTGTTTAAATTAAAATGATAGTTTCTAAAAATAAGGATAAGTCCTTCTTTTTATTTTTTCTCCTTTATATTTTGGCGGTATAGCAGATGTTATACCGCTAACTTTTTATATCATAAGCACCTTAAATTTTTTCGGTAATTAACCGTATAACATATTATATAATAGATATAAATTGACTATGCTATACACAAGTTATATAATATCTTTATAAACCAATATTACAGAGGGGGATTAACATGAGAAAAACAAAAATCATTTGCACTTTAGGTCCTGCATGTACAAATGAAGAAACTATAAAAGAACTTCTTTTGGCCGGTATGAATGTGGCTAGAATTAACTTTTCGCATGGTGATCATGAATATCATAGTAAAAATATTGATATGTTTCGAAAAGTTAGGGATAATCTTAAACTCCCAGCTGCAATAATGCTTGATACAAAAGGTCCAGAAATACGCCTTAAAGATTTTAAAAATGGCTCTGTAGAAGTTTTTAAAAACGATTACTTTACATTAACAACCAACGATATCCTAGGCGATAATAATATTGCTTCTATTACTTACAAAAATCTTCCCTCTCAAACTCCAATAGGAACAAAAATTTTAATAGATGATGGTCACATTGCTCTCAAAGTTTTAGAAACTACCAGCACCGACATAAAATGTAAAGTAACTCAAGGTGGCACATTAAGTAATCACAAAGGGATAAACATCCCACGAGTACATTTAGATATGCCTTATCTAAGCGAACAAGATAAAAAAGATATTAT
The DNA here is from genome assembly GCA_934454005.1 of uncultured Eubacteriales bacterium. The sequence goes on from CAKSGI010000079.1 coordinate 7,731, forward strand.
CTTTGGTATTGAAAAAGATGTGGACTTTATAGC
>CAKSGI010000080.1 GCA_934454005.1 uncultured Eubacteriales bacterium
TCATAGAATGTCAAATTTAAAATATGCCGATAAAATAGCGTTCATGGACCAAGGAAAAATGTTAGGTTTTGGTAAACACACAGATCTATTAAAAAAGTGCGAAAAATACAGAAAATTATCTGAATCTCAAAATTAAAAAGGACTTGTTAAAATGAAATTTCACATTAACATTAAATATAATAATATTACACCATAATATATAATTATTAAAAAGTAATAAATTGAAAACCCTAAACTTTCTAGAGAATTTAAATTTAATTAAAAGATATTAAAAAGTTAAATTTTTATGATTCAAGTTGTTTGATGAACTAGATTTTTTTAAAACTATCCTAAAAAATTCAAACAAACAATTTTAGAATAACAATTGATAAAAAGCTTTCTTGTGAAACTTCCTGACTTTATTGCTAAAAAACGATAAAATTATTTTTTGGGTAAAAGTAATATAAGCCATGAAAAGACCCAAAAAACAAATATTAATCTTGCTAAGGAGGTGGTTGTAAAAAATGAATAACATAAGTAATTTGAATAAGGAGGTGAACGTTGTATGAATATGATAGAAAAATTGTACAATTTTTTAAGTACTAGAAATCTTTCTGGAGTAATTCCTGTCTTAAAACCAACTGGTGTTCAGACTGCAATGTCAATTAGTAATGATTGCTATGAGCGTAATTGTACAGCTCCAGATACTAATTGCTGCTTTGACTGTTATGATCCTTGTGGAAATCATTGCGAATGGTAATAGTAGTAAAAATTTTTCCAGTATCTATTATTTGAGGATACTGGAAAGTTTTTGAAATTAATTTTAAAATAAGGAGATGAACATATATTGGTAGAAAATGTATGGATTACTGTTAATAGAAATTGTAACTTAAGGTGTAAATGGTGTTATGCTAAAAGCACAGATTATAATAAAGAAGACATTATGTCATTAAATTTAGCAAAAGAATTGATAGACTTTTCAAAGGCAATCAATGCTAAAAGTATAACATTAATAGGAGGAGAACCAACAATTTATCCTCACATTTTTGAGCTAATAAAATACGTTAAAATCAGTGGATTACGTTCAACACTTGTAACAAATGGCTATTTATTAAGTGATAACAACTATCTAAACAAATTAAAAAATATTGGTCTGGATATGGTTTGGTTTTCAATTAAAGCAGCTAACAGACAACAAAAAATTGATTTAACTGGAATTGATTGTTTTGAGAAAATAAAAAAGGCTATGCATAATTTGAGTAATTCAAAAGGTATTAAGTATGCTTATTCAACTGTTATATCAAAGGATACAATTGACAATATTGAAGAATTTGCTGAGATGGTATCTCAAAACAGTCCCCAAAAAGGATTAAATTTTTCGTTTTGTAATCCATATTTCGAAAATGGTGTAAAAGATGAATGTGTCATGACACGTGAAGAAATTGTAAAAAATACTACAAAAAAATTTCATTTGGTATCAAAAATACTTAAAAATAAGGCTATTTTACAACAATCCGTTCCCGAGTGCTTTTGGCCAGAAGATTTTTTGGATAGTTTGCGTTCAAAAAAACAACTTTCATTTGGTTGTCACGTTATGAAGCGAAATGGGCTCATCTTCGATACAAAAGGTAAAGTTTTAGTTTGTAATAATTTACCCGATTACCCTATCGCAATATATGGTAAAGATTTTAAAGACAAAGACAGCTTTGAAAAATTTTGGAAAAGTAATGAAATTATTAAACTTTACGATAAAATTTATGAGTATCCAGATATAAAATGTCAAACATGTAAAAAATATTCAAAATGTGCTGGTGGATGTGCCATTAAGTGGTTTTCCTATAAGGGATTGCCTCAAATAGAGGAAAATTTTTATGTTAAAGCTTAAGAGGAAATACGTAATAAACTTATTTGTATTAGCATTAACTATTTTGAATTTATATGCCTATTCTGAAAACAAAGTTTTATTACATAAAGCTTTGGGAAATGGCAAACGCATGTTTGATAAATTAAAAAATCAAGAAGATAACGTATTAAATTTAGAGGGTACAAAAATACAAGATATTTAGGAATCTATAACGATATTGAAGGACGTTCTTTGATTATAAAACCTTTTTACGATCTGATAATAGAGATAGTCTAACAGAAAACGATTTGAAAAAATTAAAAGAATTGAATGTTAAAACAGTTATAGATCTAAGATACCCCAATGAAATTAAAAAATCCAGATAAACTTACAAATGTAAAATGGATAAAATATCATAATGTTACAATTGCAGTAAATAAAAAATATCCAATATATGATAGTTATGTAAGAGCCTTGGAATGCAAAAAATTAATAAAAAATATATTTGAAACTATTGCTGATGCAGAAGAAGGTACAATATTGTTCCATTGTACTCATGGAAAGTATCGGACAGGCATTTTGGCAATGCTACTTTTAAAAATTTCAAATGTAAAAGATGAATATATAGTAAAGAATTACTCGGAATGTTATTGTTCTGATTGTTCTTCTGGGAATCATAATAAAGAATATAAAAAACGAAAGAAAATATAGAAAAAATTATTAAATATATAATTAACAAGTATGAATCATTCGATAAATATCTGTTGTCTACTTGTTTATCTAAAGAAAATTTGTTTAAGGTTAAGAAGAGAATGAATCCTAATTTTGCTAGAGAATTTACTAATTTACAAAATAACGTATTGGTATAGTATTACAATAAGGTAGGTATAGCTATGACGTGTAAAAAACTAAAAAACAATATTATTTTACTTCTTGTTATTATTTATACTTTTTTAACATGCTCTCAGACATGTAAAGCTAGTTGGTCTACAGAACAAATTGATTTTGTAAAATCAAAACTTGAAATAAGGGGTTACTATATATCTAAAGTAATTGGTAAAGGTAAATATGGTATCGCTTTTCTAGGTAGGACTTCAAGTTCGGAATTGATATGTTTTAAGTGTGTATTTTCAAAATCATTTTCAAATTTAGAATACGAAATATTCAAAATAGATGATATCCAAAGTTGTCCCAATATTACGAAAATGCTTGAAAAGTTTGAAATAGAAGATGACTTCATACCAATGGTAGTTATTACCTCTGAATTTAATGAAGGAGGTAGTTTATTAGAAAAATATAAATTTTTTAATGAAAGACCCATGGAACAAGATGCATTGCAAATTATATGCGATGTTTCTAATGCATTACAAGCGATTCACAAGAATGGATTTATACATAGAGATATCAAAGCCGACAATATAATGATAAGCAACGGTAGATATAAACTTATAGATTTCGGACTTACAATTGGTATAGATTCTCCAAAAACTAAAGAAGGGTTTGCACCATATAAATCTCCTGAATTTTTATTGTTTACAATTGATGGATGTGACGACTATAATGAAAAAGTTGATATATGGGCATTAGGTATAATGATGTACCACCTTATAACGGGCAAGTTACCATATGTGCAACGCAATTCAGATATGAGATTGTTGTCTACAAAAGAATTGTGGGAAAATTCAAAAACATTTTGTTTATCATTAGAAGATATGCCTCTTTTTGCTCCTGAATATATGACTTCTTTAATAGTCTCTTGTTTTGCTTATAATCCAGATGACAGGGCTTCTGCTGAATTTTTACATGATAGTTCTTGTGAATTATTGAGAAATTTTGAGGAAAAATAAAAATTATCTATATTTGAATAAAAAGGTGGGAAAGAGGAAGTTTAAATGATGAATACATATTTTAAAATTCTGGAAATAGATATTTTTTTAATTTATTTATAGTTAGTATTTTTCGTTATTTAATTTGACTTTATTAGTTTTATATGATATAACACACTCGCAAGTTTGTTATATCATATAAAACTAATAAAGTTAACCCAGGGTATATTTGACAAGCAATTATTTTAAAGGATGTTTTACTTTATAATAACAAAGATTAAAAAAATTTCGGAGATTTTAAAACAAATTTAAAAATATTTAAATTTTGTGTAAAAGCAGTTCATAGCTATACTATCAAGATATTTTTTTAAATATTACATATTAATATGATTGTATGTTATCACTTAAAGTTTAGAGAATACGAGTTGTTTTGATCATAATTAGATATATCTTTTGATGCAACTGAAAACTCAGTATTGCTGGGACTTTTCTATAAATTTTGTCAAGTGAGGGGGCACATACTTTCATATGGCTGTAAATATTATGTTTTTATACAAATTTATTTTTAGATTTTGTAGTATTTGCTAAGGTTATAAACATAAAGGGGAATAGTAAATTATGGTTATTTATTTTAGACATGTTTATGATTACAAACATTTAATAATGGTTCTTTTTCCAAGAATTGTCTGTTACACAAGTAAAAATCAATTTTAATCAAAGGATCTGTCCATTTGTTGATTGCACACGCTTTGATACATGTATATCCCAATGATTTGAGCTTTTCTGTAAAAACCTGAGTAGATTTAATTAAAAACATAAAACAGTTTATAACATGTATGTTTTGCAAAAATTTTTTACTATCCAATAAATATACTACAGATACCATTTTTATTTTCTCTACTGTTGTACTAGGATTATAATAATCCATTCTATTAAAATGCACTACTTCTTCGGAATCTTGATGTTTATAATGTTACGTGAGTATTTCTAGAAGGTTTGTTTTTTAAATATTCACTATCTAACCACTCGAGAATTTTTGTGAAATCAATGTCTCCGCTCATTGCGATAATTGCATTTGAAGGCAAATAATAACTTTTGTAATAATCACAGACTTCTTTAAATGATAAATCCATAATACATTCAGGAAGTCCTCCGAAATAATTTTTGAAAAGGAATTCCAAAATCTATGTATGGTATCTTTCATTTCATTAAAAACACATCCCGTACAAAAACCATTCCATTATAGCATCCTAGTTTATTTAGTCCAACTTTTTTGGGTCAGTGCAAATGGAGTATCTTTTTTGTTTAAAAAGTTTTATAATGGTATTCTATTGTTCAGCATATATTCATTACAAAGTCACTTATTATATGAGCTAGAAAAATAAAGATGGGAAGGAAATGCTTATTGCTTAAAATTTAATAGTGTACGAGGTGATAGGTACTTTTTATATGTGTGTCTCTGAAGTTTACTCTGTGCTTAGTCGACACAGATCGCCAGTTAATATTAATTCCGATTTACATAATATTTTTAAAATCTTAAAACATATTAGAGTTTTGGAGAAACGCATCCCAAAGAATGCAAAAAAATAAAATTAAATATCAAAAAGCGTCCACTTAATATTCCTGTCTGATTTCGAGAAAAGAAAAATAAATAAATGGCTTTGTGTTTTTAAAAATATATGAAAATCTAAATTAAAAATGTTAGTATTCTCGAAATCTTGAATTTTTAATAATTAAAAATTTTAAAAACACCAATTGCACATTAAAAAATTCTGATAAAACAAAGAAGTCATAAAAAAGCGCAGTTCTCCATAACCCTAACGATTTGCAAATTTTAGATACAATTGCTATGCAAATGGGATAGATATAAATTAAATTATAATATTAAAATTTCAGAATATAATACAGCCATAGGCGTAGCTGGATATGATAATGATTGTTCATTTAATTTAAATGCTGATCTAACCAGAAGTTTAGGCCATGTTCCAGCAATTATAAAATAAGGAAGGAAATTGATATACCGTATATGAGTAAATCACTTGCAAACAAAATTTTAAGCACTGACGAACAAATTATAAGAGAAACTCTCTTTGGAATTCTGGATAATGAGTATATACAGGCAACTATAGAACGATTTCTTCAAATAAAAAATGCAATTAAAGCTACATTAGTTGACCGACCGGGTTTTCTTTTGGAAGACTGGGAATGGAGCGAATCGACTATGGTGGATGAAATAAATTATAACGATGCAATTCCCAAAGATAAATTTAAAAACGATGACCGAATATTTCATCATGAACTCACCTATTTGGGTGCATTTATTACGGGATTAAAAGGAAAATTAATACTTAATTTATGAAAGGGAAAAAACCTATGAAAAGATTTATATCTAAATTCTCATTACTGCTCTTTGTATTTTTATTTATTTTTACATCAGTGGAAGTCCATGCTTTAGATAAGAAATTTGAGTATATAGAAAAATACGATTACTCGTATCGCCTGAAAATGTTTGAAGAAGATATTGTTAACTATTATAAAGGGCTAAACTGTAAAAAAATATTGGTTGTGGGAGATACGGACTTCGCAAGCACATTCCAAAACGCGTTTTCAAAAGAAATAGATATTCAAATTGATTTTATGGAAAATATTTATTGTATGAAGTGCGATAAAGGTAGGTATGATCTAATCATTGATACAAAGCATGAACCTGTTTTTTTTGATAAAATTTATGAAGGAAAAAATGTTTCTTCGTTCAGAGATGTATATACCCAGATATTATGTAAAAAAACTCTGGAGTTTTTAAAGAAAAATGAGATTAGTTATTATTTTTTTGAAGCGCCTGATGCATATAAAATTAAAAACTTAGATGAGTTTGAAAAACATTTATTGTCGTCTGGAAAAACCAGTATGGAAGTTGTAGAAGACAAAGAATTAAGAGAAAAACTATATAGTGATAACAAAGATTGTTTAAAGAAAGTATCAAAATATTTTGACCCGGGAAACATTTATCTAGGATTATATTATTTAAAACGTGATTATAAAAGTGAATTTGAAAACGTAGTAGCAGGCAAGCGAGTTACAGTAGGACAGCCTGATACTTATAAGTTTTCGATAAATTTTATTGGCCCATGTTTAGCATACGGCAACTTCGTTTCTGATGCTTATACTATACCAAGTTATTTTCAAAAAATAGTAAATAATGATTTTCAAAATCAGTTTATTGTTAATAATTATGGAGTTAATCCACTTAATGTTATGAACGAGTTTGAAATAATTTTAAATTCATCGTATAAAAAAGGAGATATTGTTATCCATTTAGGTAAACTTGATGCCCAAACTGAATCTTTGGTGAGAAAAGAATGCTGCGGATATTTTGAAACTACACATTTATTTAATAGACCTCATAACTATGGGTACTGGATGATAAACGATGGGTTTCATATCAACCACAATGGAAATCTTGTGATTTCAGAATATATATTTAAAACTATTGAGCAAAAATTAATTGACAATCAAAATATAAAGAATAATAAGGAAATAATAGAATATAAAATTAATAAAAACTTTGTAAGGGATAGTTTTTTAGAAAGTAATCCTGAATTTTTAAAATATTTAGAACAACTTAATAAAATAAAAAATGATAGAGAAAAAAATTTAAAACCAAATTCAAAGATAGGCGCAGTAGTTGTTAATTGTAATCCCTTCACGTTTGGACATAGATATTTAATCGAGAAAGCTAAAAGCAATGTAGACTTTTTATATATTTTCGTTGTTGAAGAAGATAAGTCAATATTTCCATTCAAGGATAGAATAGAACTAGTAAGAAAAGGTACATCCAATATGGAAAATGTTGAAGTGCTGCCAAGTGGAAAATGGATGATATCAATTGAAACGTTCCCTGAGTATTTTAAAAAAGATCAACTACTAAATGAAGTTGTAGATCCATCTAAAGACGTTAAAATATTCGGAAAATACATTTGCCCAACTCTTGGTATTAATACACGGTTTGTCGGTGAGGAACCCTTTGACAATGTAACGAAACAGTATAATGATAC
>CAKSGI010000081.1 GCA_934454005.1 uncultured Eubacteriales bacterium
GGAAAATCTGATATTTCCGCTCTATCGCCCCTCATTTCTATTTTATCTCGTTTGTACCCCTTGTACACCGATGTTTAAAAGGATAAATACTAATACCTGTAAAACAATATTTTTTATGATATAGCTTTGCAAACTTGACTGCTAAACACATTTCATACATCATATCTGGCCACAGGGAATTTATATATCCCCCACCAATAATATGAAGTGCATCTATTTCTCTAAATATTTTATGAACTAAATGATATTTATGATTTGTTTCATCTTCAAAAAGCTGTTCTTCATTTTGCTTCATTACAAAAACATCATAGCCGCATGAAACAGTATATTGATGTAAATAATCAACAGAGACTATATTTGCTTCTTTCCCACAATAAAGAGATGTATATGTTGCATCTTTTGTAAAAACATAAATAATGCAACGATTACCATAAATATTTTTTATTTTTTGAATATTTGCTTCTAATATTGCTTCATCACCAACATTAGGATTACCAACTGCTCCAAACAAAGCAATTTTTTTATCAACTGCATTTTCCATAAATAACTATCTTACTTAATTAAACGTTTTAAGAAAGCGGCCATATCACATCTTTTAACCGTTTCATAAGGTCTAAATGTTCTTAAACCATTATTTTCAATCCACCCTTGAGATATACCTGCATGAGCTAACCAGATAACATCTTCAGCATGTGGGCTGCTATAATCTATATCTTTAAAACATAACCAATCCATTTGTGAAGGTGACCAATATGCAGCATCACTAATACCTGCTCGCGATAATAATCTTCTTAAAAAAGCCGCCATATCACATCTTGCAACACTTTGATAAGGTCTGAATTCTCTTGCTTCATCATATACAAGCCAACCCTCAGATATCCCTTGATGAGCCAACCATAAAATATCTTCAGCGTGTGCAACCGATGAATTAACATCTATAAACTTTTCATAATCACCATAAGTTGGTGTCCATGAGTTGGCATCTAATAAATTATACATTTTTGCAAGTCTTCTAATAAAAGCTGCCATATCTGCTCGAGCAACTTCATTATATGGTCTAAATTCTATATTAGAACCTGAACTCCATCCTTTAGAAATATTATTATTTGCTAACCAAACTATTTCATCTCTATGTGGTGTATCTGCATATACATCACTAAAGCCACCATAAGTAGTTGGTGGTGTGACAGGTGTTTCATGAACACATTTAATACATGGTTTTTTTCCTTTATTAATTGCTTCTTGTAATGTCATTGCAATAGGATTCTTCATATCACTGCAAATACTGCTGTAATGATACTTTGTTCCGGTTCTAGATACATAAACAATTCGATTATAATCTTCACAATAAATAGCTTTTATTTGGGTAAATAAAAGAAATGCAACAAGTAGCATCGAAAATATAGACATCTTTTTCTTCATGTAAATCACCTCCCTAATTATTATTTAAACTATTTATAACAAACTATTTATCTTCATGTTTATTTAAATAATCAATTAAAAGCATATTATTTGTCATTACCCCTACATAATACAAAGCTGCTCTTTTACCTATTTCTTTTTTTGCCATTAAGAATGTTCTGAAGAAAGTACCGGTTGTTTTAAAATCTTCTCTTGCTTTCGCCATATATTCTTTCAAATATTCTTTTTTTAGTTTTGATATTGCCCATCTATGTGACTGTATCTTAACCAATTGCAAACAGTCAGTTAAACGTTGATTGTTTAAACTTGCAATACTTTTATTTAAATAATTAAATATATCAAAATGAACATACAATCTTTGATCGTCTACCGAAACATCTTGGCCTGGTCTTTCTAAACGATAATAATATAGATATTCTTCTGTTGAAATAACTGATTTTGCATTAGCATATACTTCTACTTTAAAAGGTAAATCATCAAATCTTCTTAAATCTGTATAAAAATGAATCTTAGCTCTATCAATTAGTTCTCTTTTATAAATACCTCTCCATATTGCTATACGTTGAAATACAATTAAAGGAAAAATCTCTTTAGGAAAATATACACCAGTATTATATGGCCATCCCAAAGTATCTATTACTCTTTCACTTTTACCATTATTTTCATAATAATTATTATAACCACAGTAGCTTATTTCAAAAGAACCAACCATAGCAGCTCTTAATAATTTTCTAAACATACTTTCATCAATATAATCATCAGGATCAATAAAACCAATATATGTACCTTTAGCTCTTTCTAAACCATATTGTCTAGCTGAAGCACATCCTCCATTTGGTTTATCCAAAAGTTTAATTCGATTGTCTTTTTTACTTGCTTCTAAAATAATATCTCTTGAGTTATCTGATGAACCATCATTAACAAACAAAAACTCAACATAATCAGCTTTCCACGCTGTAACACTATCTATACATTGATTCAAATATTTTGCTACATTATAAACAGGAAAAATAACACTTAGTTCTATTGGATTATCAGTCTTTGTCCAATCTAATACCTGTTGCATATTTTTATCTGGATGAGTCACAATTAAAATACGTTCACTGATTTTTCTATATTTTTCCCATACTGAAAAAGAAGAAATTGTTTTTGCAAACATACTTCCAACAAAATTAACTGGATTAAATTCTAGTAAATCATAAAGTTCAGTTCCATCAACCACATCTTCAAAAATTACTGTATTAAATTTTACATGTTTTTCTTTTAAGGTTTCCAAATCAACATATTCTACAATATTTGAAAAAGGTTTTACTAATTCATCAGCGAATTCTTTTGTAATTCTACCAGTAAGTGTTACTTTTTTTAAATTAGTTCTATCTAATAATTCATTTAATTGAGATGTTTGATAATCTTTCTCAACATAAAGTAATATTTCATCTATATCCAGATTGCAGTTAAAAAAATTAAATATCTCTCTCATGATTATTTACCAACCTTATATCCTAAATTTTTAAAATAGTTTCTAACTCTGTAGTCATCTAACATACGATAAAAAGGACTCTTTATAATAAATGTTTTCGCTTGTTCTGTTCTACGATGTGGAGAGCATGTATCAAAATATAATTTGAAATATTTTTTTGGAATCTCATTGAATAATACATGCATTTTTGCCAAAAATTCATCAATATAATCCTCACTGATTACATCGATTGTCCATGTTGTAAATTGCCATAATGCTCTAATAATATATGCAATATCTTCATCTTCCCATTTTTCTGTCTTAGCCATATTTATCGTATCTCTAAAGACATCTATAACATCTAAACGTGTTTTTCCCGTTCCCGAAGTAGTTTGACTATCTGTGTTAATACGGTAAATAAAACCTGTATTTTTTAAACCAACACAACGGCTTGCATAATGTACTGCTCTATAATGAGGTTGGACATCTTCCCATTTCTTTCCTTCACTGAATTTAAAATCAATATTTCTTAAAAATTCAGTACGATATATTTTTCTGCTTGGACTTGGTTCAAGAGCATAAATCCATTTATTATTTGAAACATTAGTAACAATAGACAAATCACTCTTATTTCCTTTACTGTCTTCTGGATAAAAAATATGTTCAAATAGATCTATATCGTGCCAATCAGTAATTTGTTTTGTGCTGTTATCATAAAGCCATGGTAACGTAAAAACCATGTCTGGATATTCATCCATCTTACTTAATAAATAAGTAAACTTTTCTATAAATTTAGGTTCTTGATAATCATCACTATCTAAAAAAGTAACAAACTTTGTATTTACTTTAGTAAGAGCTAAATTTCTTGCAACTGCTTGTCCACTGTTTTCTTGATTAATTAATTCAAACATTTCAGGATAGGCTTGAACATACTCTTCAGCAATAGCCTTAGAGTTATCCGTTGAGCCATCGTTAATAATAATTGCTTTATGTGCTTTAACTGTTTGTGTTACCAAACTATCTAAACATTGCCTGAAATAATTTTCAGAATTATATACAGGTATAATAAATGTTAATAAGATTTCGTTCATAAATTCTCATTCCCCCAAAAATAATTTACTAATTTCCATTTGAATATTTTTCTGTCACTTCACAAGCAGGTCCATCTAACTTCATTATGCCATGTTCAAGCCAGATAGCCCGATCACATAATTCATTAACTTGTTCCTTGTTGTGACTGACAAATAACAAAGTTGTTCCATTTGATAAAAGTTCTTCTATTCTTTTTTTACATTTTTGCTGGAACTGGAAATCTCCAACAGCAAGAACTTCATCAACAATTAAAATATCTGCTTTTACTATTGTTGCTATAGCAAAACCAAGTCTTGCTACCATACCCGATGAAAAATTCTTTACAGGAACATCCATAAAATTTTGAAGTTCAGAAAATTCAACAATTTCATCAAAATGTTCTTCCATAAACTTTCTATCATATCCTAGCACTGCACCATTTAAATAAATGTTTTCTCTCGCCGTTAAATCCATATCAAATCCAGCACCAAGCTCTATTAATGGAGCAATAGAACCATTTACTTTGATACTTCCATGAGTAGGATACATAACACCTGCTATAATCTTTAATAAAGTACTTTTCCCACTTCCATTTACACCAATAAGCGCAACTGCTTCGCCCTTTTTGATATTAAAAGAAACATTTTTTAATGCATAAAATTCATTGAAATGAAGTTTTCCTTTTAATAATTTCAAAATGTATTCTTTAATTGTATCTGTTCTTTCTTCTTCTAAATTAAAGCACATTGTAACATCATTAATTTCGATAATATTTTCTAATTCTTTCATATACTCTCTCTTAAATATAAAGGATGAAATTTCTTTGTGATTTTCTAAATACAACAAAGCCAATCAATATAGATATAAAACTTGCAAGAAAGCAATTTACCCAAATTGTTAATTCAGGTATTTGGTTAAATAAAACAATATCTCTAAAAAACGAAATATAACTATACATCGGATTGAATTTTACGATATTAAATATTTCTATCGGTAATGCTTCTACAGGATAGAAAATAGGTGTTAAATACATCCATGCCATTGTAAGTACACCATATAAATGAACAATATCTCTAAAATATACAGATAATGAAGATAAAATAAAAGAAATCCCCATACAGAAAACAAACAATAAAACTAAAGGAATAGGAAATAATAATATATATGGTGAAAAACTTGCTTTCGTTGCGACCATAACAATTAAAATTGCAACAAGACTAAAACTCATTGTCACAAAACAAGAAACTACTCTTGAAATTGGAAATATATATTTTGGTATATATACTTTTTTTATCAATGAAGCATTTTGAATAATAGAGTACATTGCCATATTTGTGCTTTCATTAAAAAAAGTCCATAATGTCTGCCCACAAATCAGATATAACGGGTAATTTGGAATGTTATAACGAAACATATAAGAAAAAACAACAGACATAACACTCATCATTAAAAGTGGATTTAATAAGCTCCATATATAGCCTAAAAAACTTCTTCTATATTTCACTTTTAAATCTCTTAAAACAAGTTCATGAACTAAAGGTTTATATCTAATATAGTTTTTTAAAGTTCTTTTTATACCAAGCATTAAATCTCTCCCTTTATCATTTCAATCTTTGGATTAAAAAATAATCCTTTAATCATACTTGAAATTAATACATAACATCTTTTCAGCTTATAGTTTTTTGCTTTAAAGATTATTCTAAATAAGTTTAATCCGCATTTTGCTAGATAATACACAATTCCCCGTATACCTTCTTTTCGATATAGATATGCTTCATTTCTAAAAGCATACTTATATCGGTTAATTCTTTTTAAATCATCTTTAGAAATACTACTGCCATTATTTTCTTTCATCGCGTGAATAACTTGACTATTTCCAACCATATAACAATTCATCTTGTTTCTAACTGTCATTCTACGTGTATATTCAATGTCATCTCCCCAGATAAAAAACTCTTTTATTGGTAGGCCAACTTTATTTATTGATTGAGCAGGAATGAGCAATGATACAAATGTAGATTGTTCCACTTGAATAATACTGTCTTTTAAATATTGAATATGATGATAATAATCTTTTTTTATTTTTTGTCTGTTCATTTTACATTCTTTTCCATTAGTCCAAAGAACAGTACTTGATAAATAACCATAGTTATTTACCCCACCTAATGTTTTATCAGCTTCCACTAGTTTTTCTAAGCTATTTGCTAAAGGAAAACAATCATCATCCATAATCCAAACATATTTATAACCCTGTTTTACGGCTAATTTCAGACCATAATTGAAGCCACCAGCACCACCAATATTCTTATCTAAATGATAATATAATATTTGTTTATCATTAATATAATGCTGTAATACTTCTTTGGTATTATCGCTACTGTTATTATCAACCACTAGAATATTGCAAGTAACTGTTTGTGCTAATAATTTATCAATACACTTAACTAACATATCTGAACGATTATAAGTAACAACAATAGCAGCAATTTCATTTCTTGTTTCCATACTATAAAGTTACCTTTCTACTTTTATATGTTAATTTACGTTTTAAAAAATTAACTATTTTTTTAGGCCAATGCTGGTTTTCTAAATTTACAATTGGTAATTCGACATATTGAATATGATTGCTTTCAATCCATACATCCAGTAATCTTTCCGCTAAAAAACCAAATACTCTTTTGTTATAATCATCATAAGATTCAATATTAATCCTATTTTCAGCTTTAAATAGTATTGTAAACAACCAGTCACAGTAATCATTTAATATCTCTTTTTTCATAACAAGCATATTAAACCTATGTCCACTTGTTGAATTCATCACCATGTTAAAAGCATTTAAATATTCTGGATAGTCATTAGAAATAATATCTTTAACAAAATCAATATCTTTTTTATGATGAGCATGAATATATTGAGAATATGTTGTTTCGATATAGTAATCTCTTTTTTTCGGTAATATAACATCTGCTTCAGTTAGTGCTTTTTCAATTACTGCTCTATTTGCTATTAATTTATATTTATTCGTTGTAATTATTTTTCTTGCAAAATATCGACGATAATGACATAAACCTATATATTCATCATCTAGATTTTTCCAAGCCCAAAATAAAGCAGTCAATTCACAATAACTATTATTTTTACTGGAGATATTTTCTCCTGTATTATCACTTAATGCATTCTTTAAATTAGGAATTTGTTTTCCACCAACCTGAATTGGATAATAGATATCATCAGCAGGCAACTTATAAGATTTATGCAAAGCTACAAGTATTTTTATATTTTTCATCATTCGGCTCCTTTTCTAGTTAAAAGGCATCCAAATGTTTTTAAAATACATTTAAAGTCAAGCCACAATGATGTATTTTTAACATAATAATATTCTAATTCTAAGCGATCATTATAGTTAATTAAACTTCTTCCATTAGCAGCCCACCATGAAGTTAAACCTGGTTTTACTTTTTCGTAAAGTTTAATTCCACTATGACTTTCTAATTCATTTGGTACAAGCGGTCTAGGTCCAACTAATGACATATCCCCTTTAAAAATATTAATAAATTGTGGAAATTCATCTAATGATGTTTTTCTTAAGAATTTACCTACTTTTGTAATTCGAGGATCATTTTCGAGTTTTTGGTATTGTTCCCACTCTTTTCTATATTTTTCTTCCTTTAATAATTCTTTTAAC
>CAKSGI010000082.1 GCA_934454005.1 uncultured Eubacteriales bacterium
ATCTTATCTAACACCGATTTTGCCAAATTAATTTTAATCTTTTCATTATCCACCATTAGAGCAAGATCCCTTAATTGATTACATGATATATTTATATTAAACTTTTCTTTTTCATCGTCATTTTCTAAATGCTTAAATATTTGACCTATGATTAAATTAGAAACTATTTTTTTATTTTTTAGTCCCTTACTAGCAGAATCAAAAAACTCAGCTATTTTTTTATATTTTACTATTAAATTTGCATCCATTTCCGATAAACCTAAATCATTCATATATCTTTTTAACTTAGTATCTGGATTCTCTGGAAGCAAATTTTTTAATTTTTCTACTTTTTCTTGCGAAACATTTATTGTTACTAAATCTGGTTCTCTAAAATATCTATAATCATGTGCATCTTCTTTACCGCGCATACTTAACGTAACATTATTTTTTTCATCATATCTTAATGTTTCCTGATAAATTTTATTCCCACTTTCTATTGCATCTATTTGCCTTTTATACTCATATTCCATAGCTTTAGTCATAAATGTTATAGAATTCATATTTTTTATTTCTGTCCTTGTCCCAAATTTTTCTGAACCTTTCTCCTTAACAGAAATATTAACGTCACATCTCATTGAACCTTCTTGCATTTTACAGTCTGAAATTCCAATATACTTCATTATTAATTGCAATTTTTCAACGTACTCTTTTGCTTCCTCTACACTCCTTATATCAGGTTCTGTAACAATTTCGATTAAAGGAACTCCTCCTCTATTATAATCAATAAGTGTATCTCCCATTTGATGTATAAGCTTTCCAGCGTCTTCTTCTATGTGTATCCTATTAATTCTAATTTTTCGTCCATTAGAAAGTTCTATAAATCCATCTTTACATAATGGCATATCATATTGGGATATCTGATATGCTTTAGGAAGATCCGGATAAACATAATTTTTTCTATCCATTTTAGATATTTTACTTATTTTACAATTTGTAGCAAGGCCTGCCATTATAGCATAGTCTACAACTTTTTCATTCAACTTAGGAATGGTACCCGGCATACCAGTACATATAGGGCAACAATGTGTATTTTGTTCGCCACCAAACTCTGTAGTACATGAACAGAATATCTTTGTTTTAGTCGATAGCTCAACATGTGTCTCTAATCCTGCTACCAATTCATATTTCATAACTTTAGTCCTCTCTTTTACCCTAGATTAATTTTACACCCATGTCAGGTGATCTAAACATAGTATCTCTAGTAACACTTTCAAAGTTATATGCTATATTTAGAATCTTTGATTCTTCAAATCTATTTCCAATTAGTTGAAGACCTATAGGAAGACCTTCATTATTAAATCCACAAGGAATAGATATAGCAGGCAAACCTGCTATATTAACAGGAACCGTACACAAATCACTTTTATAAGTTTCTATTGGTTCTCTAGCCGTAAACCCTTTATTAAATGAAACATTTGGAGTTGTCGCAGTTAATATAACATCGCATTTTGAAAACACATTATTAAAAGAATTTATAATAGCTCCCCTAAGTTTTTGCGCTTTTTTATAATATGCATCATAATATCCAGAACTTAAAACATATGTTCCTAACAATATTCTATGCTTAACTTCTGATCCAAATCCTTCACTTCTAGTCTTACATATCATTTCATCTATACTCTTATAAGATTCTACTCTATAGCCATAACGTATTCCGTCATATCTTCCAAGGTTTGATGAAGCCTCAGCACAAGCCAAAATATAGTAAACAGCAAGTGCATATTTATCAAATGGCAAACTTATATCTATAATCTCTGCTCCTAATAACTTATATATTTTTATAGATTCTTCAATTTTATTCTTTATTTCCTCATCAATCTCATTTAAAAATTCTCTTGCTACTCCTATTTTTAGCCCTTTTATATCTTCGCTTAGATTTTTAATGGTGGTTTTTCCTCTATTACCTATAGAAGTCGAATCTTTTTCGTCATATTTAGAAATAGCATCAAAAACTATAGCAGCATCCTCAACAGAAGATGTAATCGGACCTATTTGGTCTAAACTAGAGGCAAACGCTATAAGGCCATATCTAGAAACAGCCCCATAACTCGGCTTCAGTCCAACAACTCCGCAAAAACTTGCAGGTTGTCTTATTGATCCGCCTGTGTCACTCCCTAAAGAATATACAGAAAGACTTCCTGCAACTGAACTTGCTCCACCTCCAGAACTCCCACCTGCAACATGATTTATATTATGTGGATTAAATGCACCCCCAAATATAGACGTTTCACAAGAAGATCCCATTGCAAACTCATCCATATTATTTTTACCTAATAAAATACCATTTTGATTCTTTATTATCTCCCATACAGTTGCATCATAAATTGGTTTATAATTTAATAACATTTTAGAACAACATGTAGTATTAATATCTTTAGTAGAAATGTTATCCTTTAAAGACATCGGGATTCCCTCTAATAATCCTAAATCTTCACCATTTTTTATTTTTTTATCAACTCTTTTTGCCGTAGACATAGCTAGCTCATATGTCTTATGTACATATGAGTTCAATTTATCATTATTTTTTTCTATTTCATCTATATATTTCTGAGTAAGCTCCTCACAAGAAATATCTTTTTTTACAAGAAGATCTCTAATATATTTAATTTTAGATATTGGTTTTGACATATAAATCCTCCATGTTTAGCCACATATAAATTATGCTCTTTTTCTTACAACAAAAAATCCATCTTCCCCACCGTCAACATTTTTTAATATTTCTTCTCTTTTAAAAGATTTTTTAACAATATCATCTCTAAAAGAATTTGAAAGTCCGTTTATACCATCAAACTCTATATCAAGTTTATTAGCCTCATTTATTTCATTTGCAAAATTTACAATTCTATCCATTTCAATTGTTAATTTTTCTAACTCATCATCTTCAAACGATAACTTTGCAAGTTTAGCAATTTTCAAAATATCTTCTTTTAAAATCATACCTTAAGTATACCTTAATTAATAAGGTATACTGTATGACACCACCTTTCTGTATAAAATCTAAGTGTATCAAATTAAATAAATCCACAAAGTTTTATATCTAGCAAAATAATAAACTATATTTCATAGTACTAATCACTTATTTTTATATGAACATCTCTTAATTGCTGTTCACTTACACTTGTTGGCGCACCAAGTAAAAGATCTTGTGCCATGCTGTTCATCGGAAAAGCAATTACTTCTCTAATATTTTCCTCTCCTGTTAAAAGCATCATCATTCTATCGATTCCAGGTGCCATACCAGCATGAGGTGGCGCACCATATTTAAACGCATTATATAAAGATGAAAATTTGTCTCTTAGTTCTTCTTCAGAATATCCAGCAATTTTAAATGCCATAATAAGCGTTTGCAAATCATGATTCCTAACAGCTCCCGATGAGAGTTCTATTCCATTACAAACTATATCATATTGATAAGCTAATATATCTAAAGGATCTTTATTATTAAGAGCATCAATTCCTCCCTGAGGCATAGAAAACGGATTGTGAGTAAAAATTATACTTCCATTATCATCTAATTCATACATCGGAAAATCAACTATAAAACACATTTCAAACGAATTTTCATCTATTAAATTAAGCCTTTTAGCAACCTCAGTTCTTATCATGCCAGCAAATTTAGGTGCCATAATTTTTGTATCCGCTATAAAATATAATACACATCCCGGCTTTAAATCAGCTTTTTTAATGAGTTCCAATTTTTTATCTTCTGGTATAAATTTATCTATTGGTCCTAAAAATTTAAACTCATTAGTAACCTTTATATATCCCAACCCTTTCATTCCTATACTTGTTGCATATCCAAACATTTTTTCAAAAAATCCCTTCGACTGATCAGCACAATTAGGAACATTTATAGCTCTTACTGTTTTATTTTTAAAAGGTGCAAAGTCAGAAGTTTTAAATATATCTGTAACATCTATAATTTCTAGAGGATTTCTTAAATCTGGTTTATCCGTCCCATATTTAAGCATCGATTCAGCATATGGTATTCTCTTAAATGGCGTTTTTGATACTTTTTTATTAGAAAATTTAGAAAACGTTTCTGATAAAACTTCTTCTGCAACCTTAAAAACATCTTCTTGATCTGAAAATGACATTTCAAAATCCAATTGATAAAACTCTCCTGGAGATCTATCTGCTCTTGCGTCTTCATCTCTAAAGCAAGGTGCTATTTGGAAATACCTATCAAAACCTGATACCATCAAAAGTTGTTTAAAAATTTGAGGCGCCTGAGGTAATGCATAAAACTTGCCTTTATGTTTTCTACTTGGTATAAGATAGTCACGTGCACCCTCTGGCGAAGAGGCTGATAATATTGGTGTTTGAATTTCTAAAAATCCAAGTTCGTTCATTTTGTTTCTTAAAAATGATATAACATTAGATCGCATCACAATATTATTATGGACCCTATTATTTCGTAAATCTAAAAATCTATATTTAAGTCTAACATCTTCTTTTGTAGCTTTAGAATTAGATATTTCAAAAGGTAAGTTTGACAATGATTTCCCTAAAACATTCAAAGACTCAGCTAAAACCTCTACTGTACCTGTTGGAATTTTAGGATTTATTGTATCTTCATCTCTTTTTATAACTTTTCCAGAAATAGTAACTGTACTTTCTTTTGATAGTCCCTCCAATAATTTTTCATTATGAACTACTACTTGAACAACACCATAATGATCTCTTAAATCCAAAAATTCTACTCCACCATGGTCTCTTATATTCTCAACCCATCCGGCAACTTTAACATTAAGTCCTATCTCTCTTTCGGTAATTTCAGTGCACAAATGTGTACGATACAAACCAGTACAACCCATAATCAAAAATCCTTTCATAATTGCTAACTTATAATTTAATATACAACCTTTATTATTATAACATTTTAAGATATACGTTTCAATAAATCTGGAAGAATAAAAACCAATTTCTTATAGAATAAAAAATTATTAATAAATAAAAGAAGAAAATCAAACGCAGATATGTTATTATATAATTAAGATGTATAAATTAGTGAGGAAAATAAAATGAAAATAAAATCAGAAAATTATAGACTTGATCCACTTGTTATCATTACAGCTATAATGGTAACTTCATATATTGCATCAAATGTTTTAGCCGTAAAATTAATTAATTTTTTTAGCTTCACTTTTTTTGATGCCGGCATAATTATATTTCCTATAACCTACATTATAGGAAATATTTTAACAGAAATATGGGGATTTAAAATTGCAAAGAATGTTATATTGCTTACTTTTTTTTGCAACATAATATTTGTAATTTTAACTGTCATTGCATCATTTATGCCTTATCCTGATTATATAGAACAAACAGCGATTTCATTTAAAAACATTTTTACAGTTGTTCCTAGAATATTATTAGCTTCATTAATAGCATTTTTAGTCGGAGAAATATGTAACTCTTGGTTTGTGGAAAAACTTAAAAAAATTACAAACTCGAAAAAATTATGGCTAAGAACTATACTTGGATTTTCTGTTGGATATTTAATAGACACTCTATTATTTGTAATAATAGCTTTTTACAAAATAGCTCCCACAAAAGATTTAATAACTATGATTTTAACGCAATATTCCATAAAAATGCTTTTAGAAACCTTTTTAGGAACTCCTATTGTATACGGGGTAATTGCTCTTTTAAAAAAGAAAGGAATAAAGTAATATGAATGAACTAGTAAGATATTCTTTAATAACTGAAAAAATGAAAAGGGAATTCTTACTCCTGCAAGGTACTGGGTGCATATGGAAAAAATGTAAATTTTGTGATTACCACTTAGACAAGTCCAATAATCCATATAAAATAAATAAACCTATACTTGAAAGAGTCACTGGTTTGTTTGGTGTTCTTGATATAATAAATTCTGGTTCATGTTTTGAACTCGATAAAAATACCGTAAATCTAATTAAAAAAAAAGTAAATGATCTAAAAATACACACATTATGGTTTGAATCTCATTGGTTATACAAAGATAAATTAAACGAATTTTCAGATTTGTTTAAATGCAACGTAAATTTTAGAGTGGGAATTGAATCATTCGACATCAATTTTAGAAATAGCTTAAACAAGGGAATTCCTAAATATATAAATGCAGAAGAAATTTCAAAATATTTTAGAGGGTGTTGCTTATTGGTAGGATTAAAAGGACAAACACAGAACTCTATCTTAAATGATATTAAAACTGCAAAAAAATATTTTGATTACTTTAGCGTAAATGTATTTGTTGAGAACTCAACTAAACTAAAAAGAGATGAAAATTTAATAAAATGGTTTGTATCCGACGTATATCCTAAAATAAAAGATAATCCCAAAATAGAAATTCTCCTAAATAATACGGACTTAGGTGTTGGATAAAAATACACTAAAAAAAGGAAACTCCTAATTTATAGAGTTTCCTTAAATTTTAACTTTCTTTTAACATATTTCTATAAAGCTTTATATACTCATTAGCAGAACGACCCCAACTATTATCGCTTTGCATTGCTCTTTTTACTAAAATATTCCACCCATCTTTATTGTAGTATCCTTGCAATGCCCTTTTTACTGCATTTATCATATCCATAGCATCATAATTTTTAAACGTTATCCCATTTCCTTTTCCATCCCCGCTATCATGTATAGAGTCCTTAAGCCCACCAGTTTCTCTTACAATTGGTATTGTACCATACCTAAGTGCTATCATTTGAGAAAGACCACAGGGCTCGCTTTTTGAAGGCATAAGAAAAATATCAGATCCCGCATATATCTTCCTTGAAAGTTCAGGAACAAACCCAAAACTTGCATTAACCCTTCCTGGATATTTATTCTGCATCTCTTTAAAAAAGGTTTCATACTCCCAATCCCCAGAACCAAGAATAATAAACTGCATATCTTCTTCGTATAACAATTGCTCTAAACCAGACTTAACCAGATCTATTCCTTTATGCGCAACCATTCTTGTAACCATTCCAACAATCGGAACATTACTATTCACATCCAGCCCTAAACGCTTTTGTAACTCTTGTTTATTTTTAGCTTTTCCCGACATATCCTCTAAACCATAATTTGCATACAAATCTTTATCTGTTTCCGGATTATAATTGTCCACATCTATCCCATTAAGTATCCCAGTTAGTTTCCAAGATCTGTCCCTTAATATTGGGTCTAAATTATGAGAATACCATGGATCTTTAATTTCCATAGCATATGTAGGGCTAACAGTAGTAACCCTATTAGATGTTTCAATAGCGCCCTTCATAAAATTAGCACAATTATCAAATTCAACAACAGATAATTTATCGCTAGGAATTCCTATAATATCCTCCACCACTTCAAGTCCATACTTTCCCTGATATTGAATATTATGAATTGTAAATACAGTTTTTATACCAGAATACCATTCATCATGTGAATAAAACAGGCTATGATAAACTGGAACTAACGCAGTTTGCCAGTCATTACAGTGTATAATATCAGGCTTAAAATCTATACACTTAAGCATTTCAA
>CAKSGI010000083.1 GCA_934454005.1 uncultured Eubacteriales bacterium
TCTAAACAAACATCAGAAGAACTTGCGTCTATTGGAAGAAAATTATCTTGTATACTTTCACATTTTTCATAGTCAATATCATCAAAGCACATGCCAAGCTTGGGCATAACAGGAGGGAGTTTTACATCTGTTTTAAAATTTAATTGTCTACCATTACCACAATGGGTAAAAGCATTGTCGCACACAATTCTTACATTACTACCTGACATGTCGACTGATTTAATACCATATCCTACCCTAATTGGCATACTACGATCTTGGTCGGTTTGTCCAAAATCTGTACCAATTTTTTGGACATTGCCTTTAATTATTACTGTTTCTATTTCTGGAACCTTTAATGCTGCAACTACACTTTCTACCCATTCACGATCCTGGTCGGTTGTTGCCCTGTAGTAAGCTTTTTTATATTCTTCTTTATTCCTAGGGTTACTTCCCAGAGCCATGTCCCGGGCGTCTTCATCGTAAGAACGGGATACTGTTCTTGCTGCATCATGATCGGCAGGAGCAATCCCCCACACAACAAATGCATAAGCAGTTGCATATATGCTTCCGTCCTGTCCTGTAACAGTTAAGGTTTTTGAGTCTTTATCGAATTCATACCTAATACTATCAACCACTGCAACATTGGCTTTGTATCCGATTAAAATCCATTTTATAAATTCTCTTACATTTGAATCTTTGTAAAATAATGGACGGTTTAGTTCAGTAATATTACTTTTTTCTTTTTTCCTGTTTTCGCTTTTGAGATATTCAGGAGTCATATCGCCAAATGTTACGATTGTATCTTTTCCGATTTTTTCGACTGTATAATTAAGTACGGGGCACTGGAGCCCATTAATTATCTGAGAGGCCAGAGCATCTGTTTGAGTAGCTATAACTTCTGCATGAGTTTCAATCGGTGAAAAATGGTAAATTAAGGATAAGACAACTGCTAATGCTATAAATTTAATATTAATTTTCATAAATGGCCAACCTTTCTTTAATTAGTCTGTCTATTCGTAATATAATATATGATAGCATAAAATGAAAAAATGGAATACAAAACAAAAAAGGGGATTTATGTATTTTTTTGTAAATTTAAGACAAAAATAATTTTATTAAAATCTTAGCGCAAACATAATAATTTGACATTAATTGTATTATGAAAAGTACACTTTTAATGTTAAGCAAGTTATGTAGATGAAATCGTAAATTTTATAGTTGATTTCTGCAATTTATAAAAATAATCGTTGACTAAATTTGATTTTAATGATAAAATGTAGAAAGTGTGATGTTATATCATTAGTGAATTGATATATCCGTCCTTCCCTCTTTTAAAGAGGGCTAATGTCCAGAAGGAGGTGCAGTTAAATGACAAATGTAAAGTACTCTTATGAAACAGTTTTAGTAATCTCTATGAATCTTGGAGAAGAAGGGATAGAGAATATGATAAACAAGTTTCAAAAATTAATTGAATCTAAAGCCACTCTCGATAATGTTGACAAATGGGGAAAACGTAGATTAGCTTATATGATTAATAAAGAAACTGAAGCTTACTATGTACTATTTGATTTTACAAGTGACTCTGATTTTCCTGCTGAGTTAGATCGTATTTATAAGATTACTGATGGTGTTCTTCGTTCGTTGATAATTAGAAAAGACAGCTAAGGGAGGTTTCAATAATGCTTAACAATGTATCATTAATGGGAAGGTTAGTTGCTGATCCAGAATTGCGTCATACCCCAAATGATATTGCTGTATCTAGTTTTACATTGGCTGTTAACCGTAATTATGTTAAATCGGGAACAGAGCGTCAAACTGATTTTATTGACATTGTTGTTTGGAGATCAACCGCAGAGTTTGTTAGCAAATATTTCCATAAAGGGCAACTAGTTGCTGTCCAAGGTTCCATTCAAACTAGATTATATCAGGATAAGGATGGAAATAAAAGAAAAGCTTTTGAAATTGTTGCTGATAATGTTTATTTTGCAGAGTCTAAACGTGATAGTTATAGTAGTGAATCATCTTATAGCTCTAATAATTCTTATGAGCAAAATCAATCTAATTCATATTCAAATGGAGAAACAGGAGATTTTCAAGAGATTCCGTTAGATGATGATTTACCATTTTAATTTTAACAAGGGAGGTATAATTAATGGCAGAAAATAAGCCAGAAAGAGATAATCGTCGCTCTGGACGCAAAGGTCGCAGAAAAGTTTGTGGTTTTTGTGTAGATAGAGTTGAGAATATCGATTATAAAGATATAGCAAGATTAAGAAGATATGTTTCAGAAAGAGCAAAAATTCTTCCTCGCAGGGTAACAGGAACTTGCGCGCATCATCAAAGAGATTTGACTACAGCAATAAAACGTGCTCGTCATTTAGCATTGTTACCATTTAGTAGTGATTGATAATAAATAACCTTCGGTTAAGGCCGAAGGTTTTAATATTATATAAATATAATTATGGCAGTATTACTTGGTATGTTAAATTTTAAGGATGATACCATATAAAGGTTATAAAATATTAACCATCTCACGTAATGGTGTGTGAGATGGTCGGGTTGGAAGTTTTATTATTCAAAAGTAAATATTTAAATTTAACTAGCATTTTCTTTTAATATTCTTGATAGCCATATTTCTGCAATATCTATAGCGAGATACAAACTTTCTTTTTCACTAGTTTTTATAATTTTCTTTTTGGCGTTTATATCTGGATCTGTACTCATAAGCTGAACTGAGACAGATGTTGCGACTTCTATATCATCTTTAAAGGTCTTTTTATTTTTTATTTTAAGTTTTACAACATATCCGTCATATAAATTCCCATAGTATATAGTATCTTTGCATCTTACTAGGGGTTTATTTTTATACATTAAAAATTTAGCTTTTTCTTTACTTTTATTAACCATAATCAAACCTCCTTATTCAAATATTTTTGTTTGTAAATTATTATTCCTTATTATATCATATATAATAAATTTAGTAAAGAAATTCATTATATTACAAATTATTAACGACAACATTATAACGCGATATAACGGTATAATGTTAATAATTGAGCTTTTGCTCATCCCAATTTTTTAATATATTATACATTTCTCTTCCGTATTCTTTTGCTTTACTTAAATTATGATCCAAATAATTTCCACATTCTGTTTTGCTGTTTCCAGGAAGCTCACCATTATATTCTGATATAAATTTCATAGAATCAATAGTTTTATTTATAACTTTAGAATTTGATAACCCTCTTGTTATTAAATAAAATCCGGTTCTGCAGCCCATAGGACCTATATATATAATATTTTTACTAACGTCACTATTTCTTAAATATGTTGCAAAAAGGTGTTCAAAACTGTGAAGTCCTGAGTTTTCAAGATATGGTGGGGTATTAGGTTTTACCATTCTTATGTCGTATGTTGTGATATCACCATCTATTCTTGATATATACATTCCTTTGCCTATTTTTGTATGATCAACTTGAAAGCTTTTGATTTTTTCCATAGTTTAGTCCTCCCATAAAAAAGCTTAAAAACATTAGGTGTTAAATATTTTAGCACCTAATGTTTTATTTTTAAATAACGCCTTCGGCAATCATAGCATCTGCGACTTTTACAAATCCTGCTATATTTGCTCCAACGACATAATTATTTTTAAAGCCGTATTTGTTTGCGGATTCTGATATTTGTTTAAATATATTAATCATAATATCTTTTAATTTTAAATCAACTTCTTCAAATGTCCAAGAAAGTCTCATGCTATTTTGACTCATTTCTAATGCAGAAACAGCTACACCACCAGCATTCGCTGCTTTACCTGGTGCAAATAAAATTTTATTCTGTAAAAATAGTTCAGTTGCATCAATAGTAGTTGGCATGTTAGCTCCTTCAGCAACGGCAATTACTCCATTATTAATTAAGTTATTTGCAGCTTCCTTAGGAAGTTCATTTTGAGTTGCACAAGGAAGAGCCACATCGCAGGGGATGGTCCACATAAATTTTCCGTCATGATATTCAGAATTGGGACGGTATTTTTTGTATTCACTTAAACGTTGTCTATTGACTTCTTTTATTTCTTTTATTGCAGATAAATCAATTCCTTGAGGATCGTATATCCATCCTGTTGAGTCAGACATAGTAATAACTTTTGCTCCTAATTGAAACGATTTTTCTGCAGCATAAATTGCAACGTTTCCAGATCCAGAAATAGATATGGTTAAACCTTTAATGTTTTTTCCATTTTGTTTTAACATTTCTTCTGTTAGATAAAGAAGACCATAACCAGTGGCTTCAGTCCTTGCTAAAGATCCGCCAAAGTTAAGGCCCTTTCCAGTAAGGACTCCTTGATATGCGTTTTTTAATCTTTTATATTGCCCAAACAGATAACCAACTTCTCTTGCACCTACTCCTATATCACCAGCAGGAACATCTGTATCTGGTCCTATATATCTGTAAAGTTCTGTCATGAAGCTTTGGCAAAATGCCATGATTTCTCTATCACTTTTTCCTTTAGGATCGAAATCACTTCCACCTTTTCCGCCTCCAATAGGAAGTCCGGTTAATGCATTTTTAAATATTTGTTCAAATCCTAAAAATTTAATGATACCTATATTTACTGAGGGATGAAGTCTAAGGCCACCTTTATATGGTCCAATGGCACTATTAAATTGGACTCTATATCCACGATTTACTTGTATTTTACCATTATCGTCAACCCATGGTACTCTAAACTTGATTTGTCTTTCTGGTTCTGTAATTCTTTCTAAAATACTTTGAGATTCATATTTAGGATTTTGTTCGATAACAGGTTCTAGAGATGTAAGAACTTCTGTAACTGCTTGTAGAAATTCAGGTTCATTTTGATTTCTTTTTTTGATCTCCTCGAGTTGTTTTTTTGTATAAGACATAAGCTTTCCTCCTAAAATATAATTAATCTTAGTAATAACAAATCTATTCTAACATATATAATATTATTTGCGCAAGTTGGTTATTATAAAATTCATAGTAAGTTTACAATTTTAAATTTGTTATAGATAAAAATTGTCGATTAATCTCTAAATAATACAAGAATATCTAAGGACTAAATACAATCAAAAATTTTTTGCTTATATAGCTTGATTATGCAAGTTTATCAATTTAAAATTTCATATTTTAAATGGGGAGTCTTATGATTTAATATTATTATTTGTAATTTTGTAAAAAAAATATTATAATATTTTATAGTTGAACTTAAGGAGGTTGAGTATTTGAAAAATTGTTATGAGTCACCATTGTCTTCAAGATATGCAGGAGATGAGATGAAATATGTTTTTTCTCCGGATATGAAATTTAAAACGTGGAGAAAACTTTGGATTGCCTTGGCAGAAACCGAAAAAGAGTTGGGACTTCCTATATCACAAGAGCAAATTAATGAAATGAAAAAATTTCAAAATGATATAAATTATGATGTTGCAGAAAAAAAAGAAAAAGAAATTAGGCATGATGTGATGTCGCATGTATATGCTTTTGGAGTTCAGTGTCCAAAAGCAAAACCAATAATCCATCTTGGTGCGACTTCTTGTTATGTTGGGGACAATACTGATATTATAGTCATGCATGAAGCGCT
The DNA here is from genome assembly GCA_934454005.1 of uncultured Eubacteriales bacterium. The sequence goes on from CAKSGI010000083.1 coordinate 5,582, forward strand.
AAAAATTGTTAAAAATAAATTGATATTAACAATAAAGGCGTTATTTAGTTTTGCGGATAGATATAAAAGTCTTCCAACACTTGCTTTTACTCATTTTCAACCAGCACAGCCTACAACAGTCGGTAAAAGGGCGACTTTATGGATCCAAGATCTTTTAATGGATCTTGAAGATGTTAATTATCAGCTTTCAAAAGCAAAGTTGTTAGGTTCTAAAGGAACTACAGGAACACAAGCAAGTTTTTTAGAATTATTTGATGGAGACCACCAGAAGGTTAATGAAGCTGATGAATTAATAGCTAAAAAAATGGGATACAAAAATTGTTTTGCTGTATCTGGGCAAACTTATTCTAGGAAACTTGATAGTCAAATTTTATCTGTGATTAGTGGAATTGCACAAAGTGCTGCAAAATTTTCTAATGATATAAGACTTTTACAACATTTAAAAGAAGTTGAAGAACCGTTTGAGAAAAAACAAATAGGTTCGTCAGCTATGGCGTATAAGCGTAACCCTATGAGATCAGAAAGGATTGCATCTCTTGCAAGATATGTTATAATAGATTCTTTGAATCCCTGTATAACAGCGTCAATGCAATGGTTCGAGAGAACTTTAGACGATTCTGCAAATAAAAGAATTAGCATACCAGAGGCCTTTTTGGCGACGGATGCTATTTTGAATTTATATATCAATATAGCGGATGGATTAGTAGTCTATCCTAAAGTAATAGAGAGTCATTTAAGGACAGAATTACCATTTATGGCAACGGAAAATATAATGATGAATGCAGTAAAAAAGGGTGCAGATCGCCAAGAATTACACGAGCATATACGTGTGCATTCCATGGAATCCTCTAAAAATATTAAAGAAAATGGAAATCCGAATGATCTTTTAGAAAGAATAGCTTCTGATCCAATATTTGATGTAACTATCGAAGAATTAAATAAAATATTAGATTCTAAAAATTACATAGGTAGAGCTAAAGAACAAACCGAGGAGTTTTTGCTAAAGAGTGTTAAACCAGTTTTAAGAGAGAATCCAGATTTGCATTGTAAAGAAATTAGTGTTACTGTATGATATATGCATGAGATGTATATCAGTACTGCAATTATAATTGATTGTTTAGAAATTTTAAATTTATGGAGTGATAAATAAGTATGGTTAAAGCAATTGTCGGAGCTAATTGGGGAGATGAAGGAAAAGGCAAAATTACTGATGTTATGGCAGCTAATTCAGATGTTGTTATAAGATTTCAAGGGGGAAGCAACGCAGGTCACACAATTATAAATGACCATGGTAGATTTGCTTTACATCAGCTTCCATCAGGAGTTTTTTATGATCATGTAACTAATATAATTGGTAATGGTGTGGCTCTTAGTATTGAAAATTTTACGAAAGAGCTTAAATCTTTAAAAGAAAATGGAATAAATCCCAGAATATTTGTTTCTGATAGGGCACAAATCGTGATGCCATATCATGTTTTGTTTGATGTTTATGAAGAGGAAAGACTATCATCTAAAAAGTTTGGTTCAACAAAATCTGGTATAGCACCTTTTTATTCTGACAAATTTTCTAAGATAGGTTTTCAAGTAAATGAATTGTTTTCTGAAGAAAATCTTTTAAAAGAAAAAGTTAACCAAATTATGGAGATAAAAAATGCTATACTAAAGAATTTTTATCACAAACCGGAATTATCAGTAAATGAGATATTTGAAAAGCTCATAGAATATAAGGAATTAATTAAGGATTATGTAATAGATTCGTTTAGCTTTATATATAATTCTATTAAAGAAAACAAAAATATTCTTCTTGAAGGGCAATTGGGAGCTTTAAAAGATACTGACTTCGGTATTTATCCAATGGTTACTTCGTCTAATACTATAGCTGGGTATGGTTCTATAGGTGCAGGTATTCCAC
>CAKSGI010000084.1 GCA_934454005.1 uncultured Eubacteriales bacterium
CCCTCTTGATACTGTGTATCCCTAAATAATTGTTCATCAAACTGATAAAATATTACAGGCTTACGCATATAAGCAATATCAAAAAATACACTTGAATAATCTGTAACTAAGAAATCACAATTCATCAACAAATCTTGAACGTCATAATTTGCAAATTTTGCAACAATGATAAATTCATTTTCAAAATTTTCAAATGCTTTAATCCATTTTTGCATCTCATAATGAGGATAAAAAATGATTTTCAAATTGAATTTTTTCAAAGTATTGAGTATTTCATTGTTCGATAAAAAACTTGAAAAAACTTGAAAAAATTCTGATTTTTTAAAAGAATCTAAAGAATCACATTTTTCTAAATAATGCCTCCAAGTCGGCATTACTAACACAAAATTCTCATTTGTTTTAGAATTTTGATTTTTATGTCGCCATAAATTATCATATCTTGCTAGACCAGTATATTTGACAACATTATCAGGAAAATTAAACTTTTCACATAAAAAATTGTATTCAGGTAAAGCACCTGCCGTATACAAATCCACATCTAACGTTGGATAGGTTAAATCTGGTAAATAGTCTTTCACAAGACCATGTTGAATATAAATATGCTTTTCATGCTTGTTAAAAATCTTATTACGAAGTAAAAAATGTGCTCCCTTCCACTTGGGACAGCATAAATAAGCATGCGTACTAATTAATGTTGATGAAGAAAAAAACAAAATGCCATGTTTAATAGTATTGGGGATAACATATTTACCTATTTTTTTAATTTTTTTAAAATCAGGCGAATTAGAATCAATTAAGTAATAAATATCTTGCTTATTTTTTTCTTCACATATATATTTATATAACCAAAAAGCATTATCCCTAGCATCAACCCCACGCTCACCTATCAGCCATGTATTCTTATATTTAGCATGAATAAATAATGCAATAAAATAAGATATCAGTAATTTAAAAAATTGCATATTCATTTCTCCTTGTAATATAATTTAAACTTAAAAATTTATAATTTTTTTCAAAACAATACGATATTGAACAAACTGTAGGTACTAAAAATAGACATGATTGAGAAAGTCCATATGTTAATGTATTATCACTAAAATATAAAATAAACATATATATTGTCATTACTAAATAAATATATGCACTTTTCTTATCAAATTCTCTCTGAAGAACACTAGTTTTGAAATAAAGGTAATAAACTGTCCATAAAATATATGGAATCATTCCTATTTCAATAAATAGTTCTAAAATATTACTATGAATACTTGCAGGAATCTGATGACCATTAATTCGATAACCACTATTATATAAATCACTAAAGAATCTAGTAAATTTAGTAAAACCTTTTCCTAAATAGAAAGGAGAATACTCATAATAATTTGAAGCAAAATCATATAACGATAATCTTCCCATAAAATTGATCCCATATTTTTCTGAAATTATGTTTAAAATACTATTATCAATCAAAATTAAAAAAATATTAGAAACGATCAAGAAAATTATACATGAAAAGAATGCTAATTTCCTAATATCTTTGATTTTTCTAGTGAATAAATAAAAAACAATCACAACAAATAATGAAATTATTTCAATACGTTTTAATCCGATGAATACTAATAAAACAGCAATAAAAATTTTCAATTTATGAAACTTAACTTTATTATTTTCAAATAATAAATAGTATAATAAAAAAATACCAGAAGCAAAAGTTAAATCATGAACTTCTAAAGGATTATATAAATTTATATATTGATTAGCTTGACCAGTAATATTATAAACAAATACATATTCAAAAAAATTAACAGGTCCTAAGAATAATATATTTGGAATAATTGAATACAAAAAGTACATTACAGCCATACTAACAAAAAAAATGTCAATAATTTCTCCTTTAAAATACTCAATACCACTTGCTATAAAACCAGCATATAAAACTAAAAACAAAATAGTACTAGACAATCTTGTTATATTATTTAGAGCAAAATCCCCGTTTATTAACCAAATTGTTATTGAATACGCAAATATTAGAAACCAAGGTATTAAATAATATTTAAAATGTAATAAAATATTCTTATTTAAACTATTATGAATATCTTTTGAAATATTTAAAATGGCTATAAATGACCAAAAAGCTAAGATTCCTAAACAAATGTACATTAAAATTTTACTATAAATAAAACTATATAAAATTACCAAAAACAAAGAAAATATATAAATTTTTTTCATATTTTACTCCTTTACATGTGCTGGAATTCCTACGACAATTTTACCTTCTTCATAAATAGAATCAAGAACAACTGCACCAGCACCGATAAAAACGTTATTTGCTATATAAATATCGCCAAAAACACTTGCACCAAAGCCAATACTAACATTATCTCCAATTACTGGTGCAGAATAATCTTTACCATTATTACCAATACAATTACATCCAAATAAAGTACAATTCTTTCCAATTTTACAATTACCATTTACAACAATATAACCAGGATGATGAATTTTCAAACCAATATCAAAAGAATTATCCCATAATTCAAATCCTAATTTTATTCCCAATTTATTCTTTTTTTTTCTATATATCGCATACAATATTTTTTTCTTATTATTATGAAAATACTCACTTTTTCGTAAATATACTTGATATTTAAAAATATAATATGCTTTATCACGTAAAAATGATTTAATCAATTTATCAGCAAAACCAGTAAAATATATTTTTTTTTCATATAATATACATTCCCTTAAGTTTCTTCTATTATTTATCATAAATTAACCTCCAAATTTACAAAGAATAAAAACAATAAATTTATTTCTTTTTTTCATTGAATTAAATAATACCTTTTTCTTGAAATTTAATTTTTTTATTGGAAGTTTTTTTAAGTTATTAATCATAACATCATCATTCAATATTTTTTCAATCTCAAAAAGTTTATTTTTAAAAGAAATATCTGCACTTGCTATCATTTTAAGACAGCTAATTGTGAACGAAAAAAATGGCAAAATTGAACGCTTAGATGCATCATCTGATAAACCTAATCCATTAATAAGATTTAAGTATGTTAAATAAAAATACTTGATTTTAGAATATCTATCTTTTCTAAAAACATTTGTTAAAGATCCTGCATTATCACAATAATAATAATATGCTTGATTAACAATAAGGACTTTCTTACTCACTGCATACATTTTAGTTAAAGAATAAACATCCTCTGCTATTATCTCTCTTTCAGAAACAAAATTTAAATTATTTCCTTTTAAAAAATTTACATTGTACATAGTAGACCATGCGGCTAAATGTAATTTTGAGTTATATGAATTTTCGTAATCTGGGCCAATAAAATTAGGCAATAATGTTTGTTTAATTTCATTTTCTTGATATATCTTTTTCTTGACATTGGGAATATTAGAATATAATAATTCTTCTTTTTCATTGACTCTATTATATCCAAAATTAATTAAATCAAATTCATCATAATTAATTAAATTAATAAGATCAGAAATCATTTTAGATGATATATAATCATCACTATCAACAAAAAGAACATATTTACCAGTTGCAAATTCTAATCCCGTATTTCTAGCTTTACCTAAACCTTCATTCACTTTAGTAATAACAGAAATTCTACTATCTTTTTTTGCCCAATCATCACAAATATCTTTGCTTGTATCATTTGATCCGTCATTCACTAAAATAATTTGCAAATTTTTATATGTTTGATTGATAATTGAAAGTATACATCGATTAAGATATTTTTCCATATTATAAATAGGTACAACAATACTTACAACTGAGTTCATATAATTCTCCATTCTATATAAATTATGTATTTTATATTACTTTTTCCCACTTATTGGTTTTAAAATTAAACCTTTTTACTACTTTAGCAGGATTTCCTACAACAACACTATAATCAGGAACATCTCGATTTACTACAGAATTTGCACCAATAATAGAATGCTTGCCTATTTTAATATCACCTATAATAGCACAATGAACACCTATCCAGCAATCATCCTCAATTATTATTTTTCCTCGTTTATTTTTATTAACAAGTGAGTTATTCTGGTAAATTATTGGCAAATTAACATCTTCATATTCGTGAGTATTCGAAGCAATAAAATTGTCCGGTCCAAACAAAACATTATTTCCAATCTCGACTATCCCTCCAAACCTATTTCTAGTACCGATATCACAATTATCCCCAATTGTTACAGTAGCAAAAAAATCAGTAAATGGATGAATTGAAACATTTTTACCAAAAACTACTTTTTGATTATGCGTAAATTTTACTCTATAACCAATATATAACCCTTTATTATATTTAATTCTATGAAAAATACACTTTATAAAAGTTGTTATAAATTTTAAAAATTTTTTCATATGGCACCATTGTATTCTAGAAATTACTTTGTTTCCACATAGCCTTGTGCCTTGACATCTTCGTTAACAATTTCCTCACCAGTTTTACTCTTTAGTTGCTCCTTTGACATATCTGATAAACCATTATTAATAACTGCATTCATATCGCATGTAGATAACTTATCTAATTCCTCTTTTAAAACTTTTCCATCTCTAAAGTCTCTAACAATCTTGTTTTCATACATTGAGTACTTCTTTTTCTTAAAGAATCTAAAGAACTTATGTCTAAATACCCACCAAGATACTTTTATAATGTGCTTTCTAATTGCAGGTGATGCAGAACCAATCATCCAGCAGTTTCTATCACAATGTCTTACCTTAGCACGAACTTGTTCAGCTTGTTGAGAATTCCAAAGTTCATCCCAAGATTGGTTGTTAAGGTTACCCATAACCTCTTTATTTTTTGTACCATTACATGGCATTACATCTCCATATGGATCGATGAAGAATGTATCAAAAGCCATATTACAGGGTAATAATCTCTTTTGAGAGAAAATATAATTAATTAACCCATGGTTGAAATATGCTCTAAACCACTTCTTTGGCGACTTAGAAGCAAGTAACTTATTAACTAAGTCTTCAAAGTTTTGAGCAACCATCATTCTATCATGAATAATATTCTTAGCTTCAACGAAATAGAATGAGTTATGAAGAGAAGCCGTTGCAAACTCCATCCCCATTTCGTTTGATAAATTATATAAAGGAACTAGATCAGGAGCATTCTTATCCTGTACTGTCATACCAAAGCCTACATCTGGGTGTTTCATTTCAACTAACTTCTTTAAAGTAGTATATCCTCTATTAAATCCATCAGGAAGACCTCTAATTTCATTATTAGTATTTTCTAGTCCTTCGATTGAAATTCTAATACCTACATTAGGGAATTCATTACATAAGTCAATAATTCTATCTGTAAAGAAACCATTTGTAGAAATTACGATACGATCAGACTTCTTATATAATTCTCTAACTATATCCTTTAAATCAGTTCTGATAAAAGGTTCACCCCCTGTGATGTTTGTAAAATACATCTTGGGTAACTTCTTAATTGTTTCAATTGAAATTTCTTCATCTTGTCTAGATGGAGCTTTATATCTATTACACATTGAACATCTAGCATTACATCTATATGTAACAATGACTGTACCATTTAATTTAGTTTCTGCCATAATTGTTTTCCTCTACTTTCATTATTTTAATTAAATTATTTATTTCATTAAGATACATTATTTCATTACATTCTGTCTCTAAATACCTTTTGAAATTTAAAGCAAGTTTCTTTCTTGTATTGGGCTGTTCAATCAATTCCTTAATTGCTTTTACCCAAATAGAAACATCCTTATCTAAACAAATGCCTTTGTCATTAGACAAATATTCCTTTGCAACAATATTAGTGGAAGTCATAATACATTTTTCAAATTGTGCAGCTTGATAAAAAGCAAGTAATCCAGCTGGTGAGTCAGTATTTAATGGTATAGTAAGGAACATAGAACTTTTTAATTCTTTTTCAAATTCCTCTAAAGAAATATCATGCATTATTTTTATATTGTTTGATTTTTTATCTTTAAATTTCAAATAATCATCTTTACTTAATACAAAATGGAAATTTATATCTTTTAATGTATTTGCAACATCAAAAATAAAATCCCAATCTCTACCATTTCTACCGCCACAGAATAAATAACTCTCATCATTTGAATTGATATTATCTACTATGTGGTATGGGTCTCTCAACAACTTAAAATTATTTTTAATTTTTAAATAATCAGCAATATATTGACCATATTCAAAAGATGTAACAGTTGATAAAACATTAGATTTTATTAAAGATTTTCTATATAAAATTTTGGCCAATTTGTTTTTTATTGTTTTCTTCTTTTTTAATAAAATATTCAAAATAATGATTTTTCTTTTCTTACGATTTAATCTACTAAGATGCTCAAATAGTACTCCCATAAAGTCATACCAAAAAATCACTATATCATTATCAATTGTTTTAGATAATATATATTTATTAAACTTTATCATTTCTTTAGATGAATTCAACTTTTTTGCAGGAAAAAAAGTTTTTATATTAAGTTTATTATTAATGATAAATGCCATTTTATCTTGATCGGCTGGATTATCAAATGCAAAATATACCATAATGAATCCTTTTATTTGTAAATTATCATAGTTCTATTTACAACATCATCCCAAGAATATTTAATGAAGCATTCTTGATGCGTTGTTAAATTCATATCAATAATATCTTTTAGCTTATTAGATAAATCATCAACATTAGATTTTTTAAATGTGAATGACTTATCATTTATTACTTGAACATTTTCATCTATATTAGATACTAAGCATGTATTACCATAAGCTTGAGCTTCTAATAATGACATTGGCATACCTTCAATGTCAGATGGTAATACATATAAATATGCATTACTATATAATTCACCAAGCAATTGTCCTTGAACAAATCCTGTTAAAATGATTGTAGAATCATCTTTTGCCAAATTTTTAATTTGTTTATAATAATCCGTTGAATGAGAAGATCCACCAGCGATAACTAGATTCTTTCCATTCTTTTCTTCATTTGAAAGCTTTTGCCAAGCTTCAATGAGGTAATGAATTCCTTTTTCAGGAACCATTCTTGCTAAAGCTAAGATATAATCATCTTTCTTTAGATTCCAATTCTTTAATATTAGTTCAGGTTCATGTAAAGTTGGTTTTGATACACCATTAGGAATAAATGTTGTTTCTCTATTATAAGTATTCTTAAAATATTTCTTTACATTCTCACTTAATACAATAATTTCATCTGCATACTTTACGGCTTGCTTTTCACCACGAAGGATTATCTTAGTACCTAATCCTCCCCACTTACTTCTTTGCCAGTCAAGTCCATGGATAGTAACTACAACTTTAGGCATCTTACTCCTTTTTTTAGAACCTAGTTTACCAAATTTACTTAAAAAATTACAGGGGCCTTCTGCATGAAAATGAATCACAT
>CAKSGI010000085.1 GCA_934454005.1 uncultured Eubacteriales bacterium
TAGAAAGCCCAAAAGACTTTATAACTTTAATTAATGCTTATAATAATTTGGATAAAAAAATAATTTCTGAATATAAGGATGAAAGTTTTATTTTTGAATATAAGAATAAAGATGTTTTATTATTAAATCAAGAAACTAATATGATAAAATGTCATAATTGTGGTGCTTCTATTGATGTAGTAAAAGGTAAATGTGAATATTGTAATACAGAAATAAAACCATTACTAGAATGGGTTATTAAAAATTAGATTATATGAAATGGGTTTCCATTTCTTTTTCTTTATAGTATAGAGCATTCTTTTTCACCCAATGAAGTTTGGTTATTAATGAATCTTTTGGATTATTGGAAATGTTATATTCATATCCTCGTTCTGATAATAGGAATAGACAATTACAAGCGATAAATTTTGTGTCATCAATATATGTAAGTTTTTCTAATGCCCATAATAATTCGCAGTATTCGTGTCCTCCAAATAAAATATTATTATTTGTTCTTGAAAGGAATAAGTGATCTAAAACACTGTCTTGTTGCTTTAAGCAATCAAAAACAAATTGTCCAAATATATTTGGGGCAGCTTCTGCAATTAAAGGTAAAAATTGGGAAATGGTTAACATTTGTTCTTTTGATGTGATATCATCTAAAATTTTTTTGACAAATATATCTACATCATCTTGCTTACCATTGTAAATAGTTAATAAAATAAGCGAATCCAACAATCCTTCAATGGTTTTTGCTGAGAATTTCCAACTTAACGAATATAAGCTAGAAAAATTTTGTTTTTCAACGGGAAGGTTATATTTTGGATTTGAATTTTTAAATATTTCATTTATCACATTAAAAATTTCATTCGCTTTGTTTGAAATGAAGTTATTGCATGCAAACCAAACTTCTTCTCTTAAAATTACCTTTATTTGGTCGTTGTATACAAATAATGGGCTATTGTCTTTGTTTTCCCAGTGTTGTTTTAAATTTAAAACATAGGAATCGACACTTTCATTTTGAGGTAAAAATCTAGATAAAATATTTTTTTCTGTATCATCTTTTAAATTTATTTGACCAAGTATTGTTATAGGTATCAAATCAATTATATTTGGATCTTTTAACCATTCATTAGAACAAAGAAAGTTCTCGCTAGCTAACTCTCTAACGATTAGCATAACATTATTATTTGCTCTATGTTGAATAGATTGTAGTTTTGAGCTTTCTAGTTTCATGTCATTTTTTAATATGTCGTATAGGGCTTGTTGTGGTCTGGATGTTAGCAAAATCTCATATTTTAAATCGTTTATATCTTTGCCAAGTACTATGATGTGAACATTTTGGGAATTCAGATTAACATTGTGCGGAAACACAAAGTTGGCGACTATGATTATATTTTGAAGTTTGTTATCTATTTCTGTAAATGTTTCAAAATCATTGCAAATAACAACTCGATTTGCTATCTCTAAATTTTGCGATAAGGCTGAAATAATAAACCTATATGTTTCAAAAAATGATGAACCTGCAATTCGAATTGTTTGCTTTGTGTCTATTAAAGAATATAAATTTTTTATTTCTTGTTCTCTTGCTGTTGTAAATAAATTTAATGACATTAATGGTGTTGTTTCGTTTTGAATCTGCCATTTGGCACTTTGAAGTGTGTTATAGTTTAATTTCTTATTGCTAAATTGTTCGTTTAACCATAGACTTGTCATGAAACAACTTGATAACCATTCTTCTAAATCTATTCCGTCAACAATGTAAATATCTTTCCAATGGCCTTCTTTAATTAATTCTTTTTTCTTTTGTTGTTTGTTTTTCCTAATTAAAGTTTTTGGAGTGATTAATACAAATGAAGTGTTTTCTTGTTCTTGTTGAGGAGTGTCTTTTGTTCTTTTGCGGAAATCACTATTAATTTTCCCCATTGGAGTAATTGTAGTAGCACCTAATTCCCAAAAGCTATGCCCATTCGGAATGAATTGGCAATTAACGCTCTCTGCAATGAGTTCACCATCCCAACCGTCTATATTTACATTGTCTCCTGATGGAAATAAAATTTTATTAATTTTATTACAACTTTCTTTTATTAATCTTTCGACTAGCTCGGGGAATAATCCTCTAGCTGAATTTTGTGATTCGCTAAACCAGTTTTTTAATTGAGAAGCAGTTATAATTTTCATATGAGAATTATGGTTTTTATTGTCTTCCTCATCAAACATGATGCCGTTAATTTTACAGTATTGCTCAATTTTATCTTTATTTGCACCATGTGGTATTGTTAGACCTTGTTCCCATCTGTTTACTGTTGCAAAAGCGATATTTAATTCTTCAGCTAGTTGCTCTTGAGTTAAATTTTTTATAGTTCTAATTTTTTTTAATTTTTCTGAAATAGTCATTTAATTTCTCCAATTTACAATATTTTATAACATATATAACATCTTGGAGCGATTTTGTCAAGTTTTTTGAATAAAAAATACTTCAATTAGCTATAAAATACTTTATTTTATCGATTATTTTATTTAAAACGTATAAAAAAAACACCTTGCTAGATGCAAAGTGTTTTGTTTTAGTTTATAAAAGATAATGGATAAATTACTGAAAAGAACTCTAAATGAAAAAATACGAACTCAAAGATATCCTTCTCGTTCGTATTATTCACTACTGGCGGGCCAAGGGAATGTGTATTCGAACCTTGCGGGGAGAAAGGAAAGTCATATGGTAAAAACGATAGAAAAGGGCAAGGCAGTGAAAAAGTAGGTAAGAGTAAGGGCAAGGCAAAGAGAGTTGGTCAAGTCGACCCAACCCAGAAGTTTAGCAACCACATTGAGTTTATGGACTATATTCCAACGCATGAGGTGGTTACTTATAGACACCTGTTTGCATATGGGTTTTATATAGTGTAAAAATGATTTTTTGTAAAAGTATACACTTTTTAATCAATGTGTGCTATACTGAAATAGTAAATAGGTTGGCTATGAAACTTGTTTACTCCCTGATTGAAATAGTATAAATTTCAATCCCCCTCCAATTCAAACAGTAAGGAGGTAAAATATGTCGTTTGAATATGTACCGAAGGGCGAGTATCAACCTTTTAAGTTGGAGGTTGATGGAATATTAAGAGAAGTTCAAAAATATTTGCGAAAAAACAAAATTTTAACTTTTCAATTCAACTTAATTGGAAGTGCCGGAAGAAAATTAATAACCAGAGTTAAAAATGGTAATAAAGGATTTGATTTGGACTACAATATTGTAATTCAAAAAATATTGAATGAAAAATATGAAGATCCTAAACTATTGAAAGAAATATTTGTTAAATTATTTAATAGATATTTTGATGATAGTTATGACTATTCTGAAGATTCAACTTCTGTAATTACAATTAAAAAATTAAATGCTAATAGAAATAAAATAATATGCAGTGTTGATTTTGCAATTGTTAGTTATTATGAAGATGATGATGGTAAAGAGAGGCAAGAGTATGTTAGGTTTGATAAAAACACAAACACATATTCTTGGGCTTTAAGAAAAGTTGCAACCGATCATAGATATGTTGAAAACTTAATTAAAGATAATGGATTGTGGCAGAATGTAAAGAAATTATATCTTGAAAACAAAAATAAAGAACCTGACAAGAAATCCAGAATAGTTTATTATCAAACTTTAGACACAATTTTTAAAAGGAACTTCCAACAAAAGGAGAGGTAAATACCTCTCTTTTTATATAATTTAAGATAATTTAGCAAGATAAGAATTTGCCGGTAACGGCAATTTTTATTTTGTGTATTAGTTAACTTAATTGCCGACATGTCAAAATGGCGTAATAATTTTAAAACAAATATGCCAAAATGGCATATTTTTATTGCATTATAGATAAATTATGATAATAAAATCAGCTAATCTACATATAAATAAGTAATGTAAATTAAACTTACACTAAGGTATCATTATTTAGTTTTTGTTTTTCTGTAACATATTTGTATTGCTTAATAAAAATTTCCCTATAATTAATATTATCAAAAGTGAAGTCAAAACCATTAAGGTTATGAAAAAGACAAACTAAATGGTCAAATAATAATGCTGAAATATAAATAAAGTTTTTAACATAATAATTGATGCCATCATTATTTAATTGCAAGAATGATAAAGAGTTGTGTACGAAATTATTGCAATATGTTCTCCAAATGGGCAAAGAGCCCATATTTGCTTTTTTTATTATTGTATCTATTGAAAGATTAGTTTCGCCTAATTTTTCTAACCATCCAAAATCGCAAAAATTTATAAAGCTAGATTTAGTTTTGCTATCTTTTTTTAATTTAAGAACTTCCTGTGTTGTAGTTTCCTTATCTATTATTAAATGTAGTTTTAATTTTGCAAATTTAATATATTCATCTAGGATAGAGGGATTTTCTAATAACACTTGTAAAGTGGAAACTTGTTCTATTAAAGATCTTAATAAAGTTCCTGCTTGTGTGTATGCCTTAATATCTATTGCATTACAAATCAATTCAATGGTTTTAAAATTATCAAAAAACAGTCGATAATAAGTGTTGTTAGATTTATCTTCATCATTGTCTATGTGATAAAAAATCACATAAGGCATCTTTTTGCAAATTTCATTTAATATATTTTTTAATTTTAAATACATATTCAACCTCAAAAATATTATAGCACAATATACATGAATTTCTATCACAAATAAATAAAAAATTTTTTATGCGATTTTTGTCGAAACCATAGTAAGAAAAATAAATATTTGTTATAATGATTACGAGGTACATACATATGAGAAATTTAAGTGATGTTCTAAATAAGATGAATAAGGAAATAAATGATGAACTTGACATGTTTACAAGAGAAAACAGAGCTGAAGTATCTAAAAATATTTTGGAGCCGTTAAGACATTTTGTAGAAGCTTTATCATTATATCTTCTTATGAAAGACAGAGGAGAGCCTCTTAATTATAATTATGACAGAATTCAAGAGTCATTACGATTTATAAAAAGTAAACCAGAAACTTATTTTATTCATAAATTTCATTATATGTTGCAAGGTTCCATTTCTCATTATTATGAAGATGAAGATATCTCTGAACGTCTTATGTTAAAGTATTATGAGTATCTTATAGAATTAAAAAAATATTTTAAAAATTATCACAACATAAATATATTAAGAAGCATATACAAATTTCAAGTATATCAAGACCCTAAATTTTTAGACTATTATGAAACTATTACAAGTGTTATTGACAATACGCCACTAGAAAAGGGTTCTTTATTTTATGGTAATAGATATTATGTGCAAAAAGTTAATCAGATTTTAATTAAAAATGACATATATTATGAAATTACTTTATCCGCAGCAAATGATTATGCTACTAAGTATGATAGAATGATAGTTTATTCAAGGATAAAGGTTTTTGAGAATTATGCTGTAAATATTAAATATGTAAGAAGAACGGTTTATATTTTTGGAAAGACTATGCCTATTAATGTTTTAACTAGTTGGATGGTTTCTGTAAGACCGTGTGAATTTCAAAATTTTATGAAACTTTTTGGAATTCATGAAGAAATAAGGACAGATGGAAAAGAATATTCAAATTTAATGGAATTTATGACGGAAAACAAAATCAGTTTGGTTGAATTAATAAAACTTGAAAAAGATATTTATGACATAAATAAGAGAGATATTTTGGCAGATGTTAAAAAAATAAAAATTTTTGAGTGCTTGGATAAATGCAGAGAACTATTTTTTAATAAATTGCCAGGATCAAATATTATATGCTGTTTGTTACTAAGATTAAACAATAATGTAATAAAGGATCAATATGATACTAGGCCAAATAGGAAGTTGTCAAACTTGTACATACAGTATGGATCGATATCTTTTGACGAAATGCCTTATAATACATCTTTATTAGGACATAGAATGAGGATTGTTGACTTATTGCAATGCATAGATATTGATGGCCATGAGCATGAATTGCTTGCAAGGAGACTGGTCAACAATGTTGAAAGAGAATCGACTTTATATACTCCTATTGATAGTTTAGAAAATTTTGAAGAAATAGATAGTTTAATCGAGAAATATAATAACACTGTTTACAATGGCCATCCAGGAAGAAAAATATATAAACTACATAATAATTTGTTTATACAGAAATATGAAGATGACATAATAACAATTATTAATAAGTTTAAGGAATTGTCTTCTGGTGGAGTAAATAATTATTGTAAAGATTTTAATCAATGGTATAATGAAATTGGAAAAACAAAAATAGATAGTGAAGAAAAGTTGATTAAATTAAAGACACTATTTGAAAGAACAAAAATTGCATTAATTTACGGCCCTGCGGGTACAGGAAAAACTTATCTTGTTAATCATATTGCAGACTTCTATAGTAATAAATCAATGTTGTTTCTATCCCAAACAAATACTGCTGTAAATAATTTAAGTGGTAGAATTGATAAAAACGAAAATTTTAAATTTGAAACTATTTATCAGTTTATAAATAATGACCTTTCGGTTAATTATGATATATTGGTTATAGACGAATGTAGCATTGTAAGTAATGAAGACATGAGAAAGATTTTAGAAAAAATACAATGTGAACAAATAATTGTTGTTGGTGATGTTTATCAAATTGAAGCAATTTCATTTGGTAATTGGTTTAACTTAGCTAGATATTTTGTCCCTAATTATTGTATTACAGATTTATCCGATATACATAGAACTAATGATGAAGAATTATTAAGATTATGGTCAAATGTTAGGACTCTGCAGTGTGATATTCAAGAGGCAATAGATAGAAACGGATTCTCAAGTGATTTGAATGACTCGATTTTTACTCCATATTCGACTGATGAAATAATTTTGTGTTTGAATTATGATGGATTATATGGAATAAATAATATTAATAGATTTTTACAAGCAAACAACGTAAATAAACCAATTTATTGGGATGTTTGGACTTTTAAGGTTGATGATCCCGTGTTATTTAATAAAACTGAACGGTTTGATGGATTGGTTTATAACAATATGAAGGGAAAAATTGTAAAGATAGAAAAAGATGATCTTTGGATAGATTTTCAAATTGAAATAAATGTGGACTTAACTGAAAAAATGGAATATCGTCATGCAAATTTTGAAATTGTAAGTGTAATAGATGGGAAATCTATTATCAAGTTTAGAATAACAAAAGTAAAAACTACAGATTATGATGATGAAGATGCTGATAATATTATACCTTTCCAAGTGGCCTATGCTACATCAATTCACAAATCTCAAGGTTTAGAATATGATTCTGTTAAAATTGTAATTACACACGATGTTGAAGAGAAAATATCACATAGTGTATTCTATACTGCAATAACAAGAACAAAAAGACTGTTGAAAAT
>CAKSGI010000086.1 GCA_934454005.1 uncultured Eubacteriales bacterium
ACAACTTTTCCCTCGCATAAATCTACATGATATGGCCTGTTTTGCCTTAAATGCGCGTAATAGTAATACCTTTTTTGGTCGTAGTTTTATCGAATATAGTTATTAAATTCATTATGATTCAAATAAATATTAAATATGATTTTACTTTTTAATAGGTAATTGGAACTAATTAAAAATATTTAGAGTGATATTATTTATGTTTTATGATTCAAAATTCGTCCTAATATAATTAAAGATATACTGTTGTGCAATTCCAGCATATTGACCAAAATCTTCGGCCTTCATATCGCTAAAAATCTTTTCCATAGCTCTTTTCATCCACACATCCATAGGGAAGGCCTCTAATCTATACATTCCATATAGTAGTGTACATTCAGCGACTTTTGGGCCCACTCCCTTTATTTTTTGGAGTTCCTTTCTAGCCAGATCAATTTTCATTTTTTTAATATTATTTAGGTTTATTTCACCAGACGAAACTTTTTTTGCTGCGTCTAATATGTATTTGGATCTAAATCCGCATTTTAATATGTCTAAATCAGAGTCATTAAGAGTCGATAATTCATTAGCTTTTGGAAATGAATATACTCCATTAGAAATTTGGTATCCAAAATTTTCGCACAATCTATTAATTATTCCTTTTATTCTTGGAATGTTATTATTTTGAGAAATTATAAAAGAACACAATGCTTCCCAAGGATCTTGTTTTAAAATTCTGATTCCAGGTGAATAATTACAGATTTTTTTCATTTTATCATTAGTTTTTTCTAACTCACTTCTAACATAGTTATAATTGAGGCTAAGATCAAAATAATCCTTCCATACATTTTCGAAATCTTCTTTTGAGGTGTTCATTAAGATAATTTTATCTGTTTTTTTTGTTATTTTTAAATATTTATCTAAGGCAACACCTTCGAAAGAATTATCATCAGTTTTTTTCCATCTAAAACATTGTCCACAGTTAAATGTATCTTCTAAATTAAACTTGTCTACGATATTTAATTCTATGTTGTTCGTGATAGAATTATGCTTCAATTTAAATCAGCTCCTTTAATTAATATTTTTATTAATACAATTATAATCTAAAAAAGTATTTTTTGGTATAGATTTGTTTTATAAATAGGAATAATTAGAGGAATAAATTAAAATAAAAAAATATGCAAATATTTGTTGTTAAAATAAAAACTAAATTTATTGTTTTTTTATTATGAATTTAGATAGTTATTCAATACTTTGTTTCATGATAAATATATTTTAAAAAAATGTATTGACAAGTAGAAAAATACAGATTGTTATCGAATTATTATCAATAAAATCTGATTTAAATTTATGTTAAAAAGTATTCTACATTCAAATTTTAGATATTTGGGGAAGTTTTGCACATTTTCCACATAGTTTTCAACAGTTATTCACTTGTTTTCAACGCATTCAAACGAGTATTCCACATTACAAATAGTATAATTAAAAATGCCAATATTTGAATAAACTCTGTTTTTATAGCCTAAAATATTTTTATAAATATAGAATTAGGATGTGAGGAAAATGATTCGTGGAATAAATAGACAAATTATAGAAATAACAGATATTAGTAATATATACTACGAAAAAGCTATATTATTTGTAAAACCAGAATACGCTGAATTTCGAAGAGATGTTCTTGAAAAACAAGCAAAAAATTTTTTAAAAAGTATTGGAAAACCTGCTTCAATAAAAAGAAAAAAAAGAATCATTTATTACAGCTTAAGGTTTATAACGTCTGCACTTATAGGAGCAATTATAACTGCGATTTGTTTACTAAGTAATAATTGTTCATAAAAGTTATCCTATCTCTCATATAAATTATAAAATATATTTTATATGGGAAGGGGATTTTATGAAAACAAAATTGATGAAAATGGAGAGTTTCGGTATTATATTTACATTTGCAATTGGAACTCTTCTTCATTTTTGTTATGAAATTTCAAATCACTCTGTATGGTCTATACTTATTGCGGCAATTAATGAGAGTGTTTGGGAGCATATAAAAATATTTGTCTTTCCATATTTATTTTGGGCTATAATAGAAATATGTTATCTTAGAATTCCAATGAAAAAAACAATTGTAGCAAAAACCATAAGTGTATACATATTTGCAGTTATAACAATTTTATTTTTTTACACTTATTCAGGAATTTTAGGACACTCAGTTTTAATTATTGATATAATAAGTGTATTCTTATGGATATCTTTAGCTCATTTTATATCTTATAAATTAATTTTTTCAAATTTAAGTTTGGATAATTTTTTTGTTGTAAGTGTTTTTGCCATAATTTTGTTGCTTACAATGTGTTTAACTTTTTCTGTTAATCCGCCTAAAATAGATCTATTTAGGGATTCGGTAACTGGATTGTATGGAATTATTCCTAAAAATGCTTTACCATCTTGGATATTTTGTTACGGAATTTAATATATTTTAGTTTTAAGATCAAAAAAGCTTGGTAATATTTAAAATTACCAAGCTCAATTTTTGAGATTTTACTTTTTTTTATACATATATTTATGATGTTTTTAATACTTGACTAAAAATTTATAATTTTATATAATATTAATGTGTTAATTTTGCTACTGTGGCTCAGCTGGTAGAGCAGCGCATTCGTAATGCGCAGGTCGTCGGTTCAAGTCCGACCAGTAGCTCCATTTATTTATCTGCGCTTTCAAAAAGTGCAGATTTTTTGTTTATAAAAGGCTTAAGTAAGAGAAGAGATATGAGTGAAATAGGAGCTTATATTTTTATGAATTAGTAGTAACATGAATAATGAAGGTGTATTTGCAAAATATAGAATTAGTTACAAAGGTTACAAATATTAATTGTGAATATAATAGCATGAATGCTGAAGTGCGATAAAAATTCAGTTTTAATTACTCATTTTTGGGAATTTTGTATTTGGTGAATTTTAATTATTGTATTTAAAAAATGCATAATTTTATTTATAAATACAGAGTAAAACTATTAATTACGGATAAATGGTTAGATAACGGTTGCAATTTTGTAATAATTTGTTATAATAATATATACTTGTTAGAAAAGGAAGTTACAATTTGTAATGATGTTTACTTGGAGGAGAGTTATATTAATGATTAGAAAAGAAGATAATGGTGACTCGAATACCAAAAATATATTTAAGGCGTTTAATCTTTATTCAAAAAGCTTTTTAAAATTTTTGAATAGTGGTTTTAATAGGATTAAAAATTTTTGTGGAGATATTAAATCCATTTTATATATGGAGTTGGCAAAAATTATAAATAATTCAAAAAAGATTTGGAGTAAATTTACTGATAATATATTATGTATAGTGAAGAAGTTTAAAATATTTATAAATCCAGTTATTAGTAAAGTAAGAGAAAACTTGAAAAGTGCTTACAAAAAAGGATTTGTTAATTCAATTTTAAGTGGATTGTCTGCTAGCTGTAGCTATTTAAAGAATAATAAGTCTTTAGTTTTAAAACTGTCAATATTTGTAGCACCAGTTGCAGCGATTACGATTATGATTTCTACAATAAGTTATTGGAACAACTTAAATTATGGATTAAAATTATCTTGTGGAGGCGAAGAGATTGCCACTATACAAGATGAAAAAACTTTTGAAGAAGCTAGTCAGATGGTTAAGCAGAGATTAGTAGTTAAAGATGAAAATGTTCTTGGTATCACACCAACTTTTGAACTTGTTGCTAATAATACTAATAATTACCCTTCACCCGTTGAGGTTTGTGATAAACTTATAGATCAACCAAAAAGTATAGTTGAAAGAGCAACTGGACTATATGTTAATGAAGATCTAGTTGGTACAACTAAAGATGCGGAAGAAATAGATTCTATACTTGATGCAATTTTAAAATCTTATATTTCGGATGAAAATCAAGAGGCAAAGTTTGTTCAAAATGTTGAAAAAGTTGACGGTCTGTTTCCTAAGGAGTCTATTATAAGTAGGGAAGAATTGGAGAAAAAATTATATACACCTATTGCAGGAGAAGAGTTTTATACTGTAAAGCCAGGTGATACTCCTATAACGATTGCAGAATCTTATGGAATGACACTTGATGAACTAAAAGCATTAAATCCAGATATAGATTCTTTGATGCATGAAGGAATGCAAGTAAAGATCAAATTGGCAAAATTAATTCTCGAAGTTGGTATAACAGATACAGAATCCTATGAACGTAAAGTAGAGTTTCAAACAATTGAAATACCTGATGATAGCGAATATAAGGGATATTCAAAAGTAACACAAGAAGGAGAAAACGGTGTAGATTTTTGTGTGGATAAAGTGACATATGTGAATGGAAGAGAAGAGTCAAGAGAAACATTAAGTAAAGATACAATAAAAGAACCTATTAATAAAAACATTGTAATTGGGACAAAAGAGAAACCTTCACGAGGAACAGGAGAATTGGGTTGGCCGGTTCCTTGCACAAGAAATATTACAAGTCCATTTGGCCCTAGATGGGGAAGGATGCACACGGGAATAGATATCGGAGCGCCATATGGATCAAATATACTTGCTGCAGACAATGGAGTTGTTAAGCATGCCGGAAGTAGTGGAACAGGATATGGAAATTATGTAGAAATAGATCACGGCAATGGGATAAGAACATTGTATGCTCATGCGAATAGGATATATGTGTCAGTTGGGGATACAGTTGTAAAAGGACAATTGATTGCATCGGTTGGTTCAACAGGGAATTCAACAGGGCCACATTGTCACTTTGAGGTCATTGTTAAAGGAGTACAGGTGAATCCGTCAAATTACCTATAAATAAATATTTACAGTAAAACCTCCGATCAAATCGGAGGTTTTTGTTATAATAAAGTTGAATTTATTTTTCTATAAATTCTTTTATTTCATTGGCCGATTTTTGAAGAGCATTGGCTTCTTCTTTATTTAAGGGTATTTCTAAAATACGTTCTACACCGTTTTTACTAACTATAGCGGGAAGTCCCATGCAAACATTTTTTATACCGTATTCACCATCTACAAATGTTGAAACAGGCAATACGGAGTGTTCATCGCGGACAATGCATTCGACAATCCTTAATGCAGCCATTGCAATTGCATAGTATGTTGCTCCCTTAGCATCTATTATTTTATATGCGCTATCTCTAACATCATCATAAAGGCTATGAATAGTTTTCATAGAGTCGCATTTGTGACATATATTACAAAAATCTTTTAGATCTATTCCTGATATATTAGCGCTGCTCCAAACAGCAAGTTCACTATCGCCGTGTTCACCTATTATAAATGCATGAACATTTCGACTGTCAACTCCTAAATGTTCGGCTAGTAAATATTTAAGTCTAGCAGTGTCTAATACTGTTCCAGAGCCTATTACTCTGCTTTTTGGAAACCCAGAGATCTTAAGTGCCATATATGTTAAGATATCAACAGGATTAGAAAGTATCAGTA
This sequence comes from uncultured Eubacteriales bacterium, assembly GCA_934454005.1. Next base: position 5,442 of record CAKSGI010000086.1, read on the forward strand.
AAATACATTCATTATTTCTTTTGGTTATTTCTGGGATTATTGATTTTAAGATATTAGAATTCTTTTTTACGAGATCTGTTCTAGTTTCACCGGGTTTTTGGTTTGCACCAGCGGCAATGATTATAAGAGAACAATCATATATGTCATCATAATTGCCCGCATATACCTTTACAGGCTTTGCAAATGGTATACCATGATTTAAATCCATGGCTTCACCTTCAGCTTTTTTATGATTTGCATCAATTAGGACAAGTTCAGAAAAAATTCCATTTTCAACAAGTGTAAACGCTGTTGTTGCGCCGACAAATCCGCAGCCAATAACAGCACATTTTTGAATATTAACCATTTTTAATTCTCCCTATTTTTAATATTATTTTTTAGGATTTACATGTACCATACAGTGCTTTATATGTTTAAATTCTAATTCTATTGAATCATGAACTTTATGAGCTATTTCGTGCGATTTATATAGGGTTAAGTCACCATCTGCTTCTATTTCTACATCTATATATATTTTATTTCCAAATAGTCTAGTAGATAGCCTATCAATTCCGAGTACACCGTTTTGTTTTAAAATAAGTTCTTTTATATTATTGATAGTTTGGTCATCACATGATTTATCCATCATTTTATTTATAGAATCAACAAATATATTTATTGAGGCTTTTATTATAAAAATACATATTATAATGCTTGCAAGTGGATCAAGAATAGGATATCCTACTCTAGCACCAAATATACCGATAAAACTGCCAATAGAAGAAAGTGCATCTGAGCGATGATGCCATGCATCGGCCATCAAAGCACCTGAATTTACTTTTTTTGCATAATATTTAGTATACCAATACATAACTTCTTTTAAAATTATTGAGATAATGGCAGCGATAAGAGCTAACTTGCCCGGGGTACTATTTGCATAATTTTTGCTAATAATTTTTATTATTCCGGCGTATCCAATGAATAGTCCAATTATGAACAAAAAAACAGATAAAATTATTGCGGCTACACATTCCATACGTTCATGACCATAAGGATGTTCTTTATCCGCTTTTTTATAAGAAAATTTAATCCCAATAACTACTACAATAGTGCTCATAACATCAGATATAGAGTGTATAGAATCAGATATCATAGCAGAGGATTTAGAAAATATTCCAGTAAATAATTTAAATAAAGATAGTGCAACATTCCAAATCATTGTTACAAAAGAGACATGAATTGCAACTTGTTCATCTGATCGTTTTACCATAATAAGTGCCTCCGAATAAACACTTAGATTAAAATGAAATCAAAAATACAGATTTAAAATAATGTTAATACATATTATGCAAGTTTTAATTTTTGTGCCGAAAATATAAAATTATTTATTACAAATAAATGAACAGGACTAGTCTGTATTTCTTAACCAATATTTTCTATCAAGGCTTCTATACTGTAAAGCCTCGGATATATGTTGAGATTTAATAATTTCACTGTTATCCATATCTGCGATTGTTCTAGAGACTTTTAAGATTCGGTTATATGCTCTTGCAGAAAGAGACATTTTTTCAAATGCGAGTTTTAGTAAAGAGATTGCGCTATCAGACATAACGCAAACTTTATTTATTAAAGCTGAGTTTATCTGTGCGTTGCATGTGACATTAGTTCCCTTAAATCGTTCACTTTGTATTTTTCTTGCTTTATTTACTCTTTTTCTTATAGTTTGTGATGATTCATGTATATTAGCTATAGAAAGTGAATTGAAATCTACAGGAGGGACCTCAACATGAATATCTAATCTATCCAAAAGGGGCCCTGATATTTTGGACAGATATCTTGAAACTTGTTTTGGCTTGCAGATGCATGGCCTTGTTGGATGACCAAAATACCCACATGGGCATGGATTCATAGCAGCTACTAGCATACTAGAGCAAGGATATGTTAGTG